>CALVLR010000091.1 GCA_944340685.1 uncultured Clostridia bacterium
CGTTGCATGGCGGCGCCCTACTCCTGAAAACGCGGTTTCTACCTCGATTTTAGACAATTCCACCCGAAAAAATGCCCGCTCTACCAAACAAAAAGGCAACTCTACTCAGAGTAGAGTCGCCTTTTTGCCGTAATTTCCGCAAATGAGCATGTAACAGCCGTGTAACCTTTCGGTCGCATGTGCATGCGGCAATGTAACATTTTGGTCACATTTGTAACCAAACATGTAACATTTTGTTTCCATCTGCAACCGGCCATGTAACCTTTCGGTCGCATTGGTATCCGGCAATGTAACATTTTGTTTCCATCTGCAACCGACCATGTAACCTTTCGGTCGCATTTACATGCGGCCGTGTAACATTCATGTAACATCGCCTGCGGCGGAAGCAGCTCACATGCTCTCGTGAATGGTGCGGGCAATGACGTCGTCCTGCTGCTCCTTGGTGAGTTTGTTGAAGTTGACGGCGTACCCGCTCACGCGGACGGTGAGCTGCGGATATTTTTCGGGGTGTTTCTGCGCGTCGAGAAGCGTCTCGCGGTTGAAGACGTTGACGTTGAGATGATACCCGCCGTCGCCGACGTAGGCGTCGAGCAGATTGACCAGATTTTCAGCTTGCTGTTTCGACATATTCTTTCCTCCAATAAATATTCACAGATTTTCCGCGAACTGACGCGGAAAATCTTCGTGATCTTTTCGGAAAACCCAATGTTCGCCTTCGGCTCTGCATCCGGTTTTCCTCGGCGGCGTTTGTGGCAACAATTTGCAACGCCGCCTTCACCTTTCCGCATAGGCTGCGTGAGCAGCAAATAGAGGCGCAAAAGGCATAACAAGTGAAGCCTTTTGCCACCATTTGATAGCAGTTTCGCTTCTACTCCCTTGACGCCCTCATCGAGGGAGGCAGGTTATAATTACTCGCGCAAGCAGGGCGTCTCACGCAAGTAGACCTTGCGTTTGGTCACGGTTTTTGCCGACAATGGCAAAAACCTCAGTTTGCGGCGCGCTATTATGTTGCGACTGCGCCGCAGAGAGGTGAGCGCGTACGTCATGCCGATAGCCCCTGTGGGGCTTCGGCGTATGCGCGAACTAAGAAATTGCGATTTCAGCAGCAATTTCGTGCCCGAGGTGACACTCCACCTTGGTGTCGCTGAGACACACACTGCCAGGCGCTCCGCGCCGTGCAATGGGTTGTCTCTCAAAATCACGACTTTTTCTCTCGTCAGTTCGAGAGAAAAAGCGTGAAGCGTGTTACTCCTCCTTCCCCAGCGACTGCCGCGTGACGGAGAAGGTGTTGGAAATGCCGTCGCGGGCGTAGTCGTAGGGAAGCTTGGCGACCGATTCGAGCGAGGCGAGCGCGCCGTGACTGTCGCGCCCGTGCATGGGATTGGCGCCGGGCGCGAGCGGCTGACCCGCGCGGCGGCCGTCGGGCGTGTTGCCCGTCTTCTTGCCGTACACCACATTGGAAGTGATGGTGAGAATGGACATGGTGGGCACGGAGTCGCGGTACGTCGTGTGCGATTTGACCATGTTCATGAACGTCTTGACGAGCCATACCGCGATCTCGTCGGCACGGTCGTCGTTATTGCCGTACTTGGGATAGTCCCCCTCGATCTTAAAGTCGGTGACGATGCCGTCCTCGCTGCGGATGGGGTATACCTTGGCGTATTTGATGGCGGAGAGGCTGTCTGCGGCGCAGGAGAGCCCCGCAATGCCCGTGGCGAAGAAGCGGCGGACGTGACTGTCGTGCAGCGCCATTTCAAGCGCCTCGTAGGAATACTTATCGTGCATGTAGTGAATGACGTTGAGCGTATTCACATACAGCCCCGCAAGCCAGCGCATCATCTCGGTGTACTTTTCGACGACTTCGTGATAGTCGAGCGGGCCGTCGCCGAGAATGGGCGCAAAGTGCGGCGAGACCTGCAGGGGCTTGCCGTTCTTATCCTTGTCCAGCTCGTCCTTGCCGCCGTTGATGGCGTACAGAAGGCACTTTGCAAGATTGGCGCGCGCGCCGAAGAACTGCATATCCTTGCCCACGCGCATGCTCGAAACGCAGCACGCGATGCAGTAGTCGTCCCCCATCTCGGGGCGCATGAGATCGTCGCTCTCATACTGAATGGCGGAGGTTTTGATGGAGATCTCCGCGCAGTAGCGCTTGAAGTTCTGAGGAAGCCGCCGCGACCAGAGCACCGTGAGATTTGGCTCGGGTGCGGGGCCGAGGTTGACGAGCGTGTGCAGGATGCGGAAGCTGTTCTTGGTGACGAGCGTTCTGCCGTCCGTGCCCATGCCGCCGATGGACTCGGTGACCCAGGTCGGATCGCCGCTGAACAGTTCGTTATATTCCCTGATGCGCATGAACTTGACAACGCGCAGCTTCATCACAAAGTGATCGATGAGCTCCTGCGCCTCTTCCTCGGTGAGCGTGCCCTCGTCGAGATCGCGCTGGATATAGATATCGAGGAAGGTAGAATTTCTGCCGATGCTCATTGCCGCGCCGTTCTGATCTTTGATGGCGCCCAGATACCCGAAATACAGCCACTGAATGGCCTCCTGCGCCGTCTCGGCGGGGCGGGAGATGTCGCACCCGTACTCCGCCGCCATGGCTTTGAGCGCCTTCAATGCCTTGATCTGCTCGGCGATCTCCTCGCGGTCGCGGATCTTATCGGGCAGCATATCGCCCGCGATCAGGCTCTTATCCTCCTCCTTCTTTCTAATGAGGAAATCCACGCCGTACAGCGCGACGCGGCGGTAGTCGCCGACGATGCGCCCGCGGCCATAGGTATCGGGCAAGCCCGTGAGGATATGCGCGTGACGGGCAAGGCGCATCTCGGGCGTGTACGCGTCGAACACCCCGTCGTTGTGCGTCTTGCGGTATTTGGTAAAGATCTCCTTGACGCGCGGGCTGATCTCGTACCCGTACATTTTGAGCGCCTCTTCCGCCATGCGGATGCCGCCGAAGGGCTGCAAAGAGCGCTTGAAGGGCTGATCCGTCTGTATTCCGACGATTTTTTCAAGCTCTTTGTTGAAGTAGCCCGCTTTGTGGCTCGCGACCTGCGAGACGATGTCGGTATCCGCGTCGTACACGCCGCCGCGCTCGCGCTCCTCTTTGGTGAGCTCCATGACCTGCGCCCAGAGCTGTTTGGTCGCCTCGGTCGCGGGCGCAAGAAAACTGTCGTCGCCCTCATAGGGCGTATAATTGCGTTGGATGAAATCGCGCACGTCGACGTCGTCGCACCATTTTCCGCGCTCAAAGTCGCGCCATGCCCTGTTTTCCATATCTGTTCTCTCCTATGAATATTTTTCGTCCGTGTGAAAAAATTATTCCTCTAACTTGGCGTCCAGCCACGCTTCCAAGATCTCCTCGGGCAGGTACCCCGTGCACCGCGCGATCTCTATCCCCTCTTTGAAAACGATGAGGGTCGGAACGCGCTCGATATAAAGCGCCTGCACTTCGGCGGCTGTCTCCTCCGTGACTTCGAGGTGCCGCACGGGGATGCCGCGCGCCGCTGCAAGCCTGTTGACGATGGGCAGCAGCGTAAAGCAGTTTGCGCACGATTCGCCGCTGACTTCTAAAAGTTCGTATTTCATGCTCCCTCCCCGCGGGCGTACTTGCCCGCCCGCAGAATGCGCTTTGCGTTTTCCACCCGCTCGGGCGAAGGCGGCTGCACCCCCTCGAGCGGATAATATCCGCCCATGGCGCGGTATTTCTGCACGCCCATCGTATGATAGGGCAGCACCTCGACGCGGTCGACGGTGGCGAGCGTATCAAGAAATTCCCGCAGGCCGGTGAGCGCCCTGTCGTCGTCTGTAAGCCCCGGCACAAGAACGTGACGCACCCACATCCGCTTTCCGTGTTCGCTCAGATACCGCGCAAAGGCAAGCGGCTTTTGATTGCTCCTGCCGGTGAGAAAGCGATGGGCGACATCGTCGATGTGCTTGACGTCCAGAAGAAAGAGGTCGGTGAGCGCAAGAAGACGATCGTAGCGGGGATCCGCCTCGTCAAAACAGATGCCCGACGTATCGACACAGGTGTGAATATTTTTGCGTTTGAGAATGGTAAACAGTTCGATGAGAAAGTCGATCTGCAGAAGCGGTTCTCCGCCCGAGACGGTCACGCCGCCGCCCCCCGTGAAATAGCTCTTGTATTTGAGCGCCTCGCGGGCGACCTCCGCCGCCGAAAATTCCTGCCCGCCGCCCGCGTCCCATGTATCGGGGTTATGGCAGTATCTGCACCGCATCGGGCAGCCCTGCACAAACACGACGAAACGGATACCGGGGCCGTCGACCGTGCCGAATGATTCAAAAGAGTGGATCCTCGCCATGTTACCCTCTCCCCCTTTTCGGGGAAACAAAGGGCAATTTTTACCCTATCGGATCAAAATTGCCCAGACGAACGGCTTTTTATTCCCCGCCGCTCCACGCGGTGCTCCGCTGAGGCGCTTTTGCGCCATTCGTCAGTCGCGGCAGAGGTGTGCTCTTGAGAGCGCCTCTATCATACCATAGCTTTCATGGCTTGTCAAGAGAACGCAGAGAAAAAGTCAAAAAATATTTTTCTAATACCACCAAATATTGTGTTTCGGAAATAAAGTGAACACAATATTTTGTACCATATCCCGCAAACACAACAAAGCGGGCGCACAGCCTTCCCGCCGTGCGCCCGCATCCGATCACACGCGGCCGAAACGCTATAATGTGATGATCACTTCTTTGCCGTCGGCGCTTTCGACGTGCACCAGCTCCAGCCTGCCGTGGGTGCGGCGCGCCTCCCTGATGATCCTGCGCATTTCGCCGCGGTTTTCCCGCAGGAAACGGGAGAGCATCTCACCATCGCCCGCCTTGCCGAGCACCCAAAGGACGAATCGCAGCGGCAGGCGAAGAGACAGGCGGAATTTTCCGTCACGGATCGCGATCTTCATTCTACCCAGATCTCCACTGTATCGCCGTCGGCGCTCTGCACTTCGATGAGCTTGCCTACAACGCCCTGCTTTACGAGTGCAAAGACCTGTTTGAAGTCGATATTTTTCAACGACTCACTGCCTTTGCTTCCAAACAGGTTGATGTTCGCATTTTCGCCGCCCAGCACGAGTTCCGCAAGCGCGAGCGGCAGGTTGAGATTCACCTTGTCGCCGTCTGAAGACACAGCGCGGATACGGAGCAGCATTTTGCCCGTATCCACCGCCGCGGGATCGACGGCGGTCACCGTCTGCTTCTGCGCGCCCAGCAGTTCGTCGACGGTGATGTGAAAGAGCTCTGCAAGCTTAGGCAGAAGCGAGATGTCGGGTGCGGTGAGGTCGTTCTCCCATTTGCTGACCGCCTGCGCGGAGACGGAGCACGCCTCCGCAAGTTCCGCCTGCGTAAGATTTGCCGCTTTGCGATAGTACGCAATGCGCTGACCGAGTGTATTCATGGTATGTCCTCCTGTGCCGCGTTTCCTGCGGCTTTTACGGCTATATAGTGTAAGGGGGTAATGCGAACCCGATCAAAAGCGGGATCTGCGGTGCTCATACTTTGTTGAAAGGCTTGACCGTGCCATACGGCACGCCCTGCGCCTTTTTCTCGGCGGCACCAATGTAGAGTACCGCCTCTGGCACGAAATCGCTGCTGAAATCGCGATTTCTTAGTTCGGAGCGCGCGCACGGCACACCGTGCCGATGCGCATAAAGCGCTCCTCGCCTCGTCTGAGACGCACGTCTTGCCGCTTTTGATTGCATTGCACCTTTGGCGAGAAGATTTTTGCGTTAGATTTTTGTGAAGATGACAAAGCAATACCCGCGTATTACAAGGAAGATGAGCAAAAAGTCTGATTACCGCAGCAGTTTCCGAAATTCTTGATAGAGAATTTCGGAAAAGAGGAGCGGCAAGCATATAAGGCGCGGCGTTCGGCTTTGCCG
>CALVLR010000092.1 GCA_944340685.1 uncultured Clostridia bacterium
ATGGGGCACTTGGACTTGTTCGCCTCCGTCTCTCTGCCTTTCTTGATGAGCTGGTTGATCGTGGGCATTTGGTTACCTCCTTGTAAGATTTCGGAATATCCTCAAAACCGCAAAGCGGCCAGAAGAAACTTGATTCACAGATTTTTCCCAAACTGATGGGAAAAATCTTCGTGACTTTCAGGAAAACCCAATGTTCGCCTTTGGCTCTGCATTTGGTGTCTACGCGACACCAATGTAGAGTGTCGCCTCGGTCACGAAATTGCGTTTGCAATCGCAATTTCTTAGTTCGTGGCGCGCGCACAGCACACCGTGCTGATGCGCATAAAGCGCCACTCACCCTCGGCAGCGCGCAAATAGCAACATAATAGCAACGCCGCCTCCACCTTTCCGCGGAAGCTGCGTGAGCAGCAAATAGGGGCGCAAAAGGCATAACAAGTGAAGCCTTTTGCCGTGATTAACAGCACCGTCGCCCTCTATTCCTTGCCTTCCTCGTTGAGGGAGGTGCCCCGAAGGGGCGGTGGGAGTTGGGAATGCACAGCGCGGCATGGTATTGCGCAGCAAATACACGGGTTCGCGGTGCTTTTGGCGTGAAGTTGCAAGCAAGACGAGGAGCGCGAGGAAAAGCCGAGGGAGTGTACAAAGACGTACATGACCGAGACTTGCCGCAGCGCGACATGGTATTGCGCAGCAAATGCGCGCCAAAAAAGGCAACAAAAAAATGCGCCCATTTCCACAGGCAACAAGCATTGTACCAAAGTTCCACGGCTTTGTCAAATGTTTCTTGCAATTTTTCCAAAAAAATTACACGCGCGCGTATCTATTATAATATATCTGCTCCGCATCTGAGGCATCTGCGCTTACAGGATACTTGACGTTTTGCCCCCAAAATATTCTGCCGCAAAATTTTTTACAATTTTATTACAACTTTGTGACATTTTTATGACAGGATTTTAATTGTCACGGGTGTATAATAACGCTATAAAACAATTTGAGGAGATCTTATGAAAAAACGTTATTTTGGCGCGGCGGCATGCGCCGCGGCGCTTACAACCATTTCCCTGACCGCCTGCGGGTATCCGCTCCCCGACTACCTGATACACCCCACGGGCGACGTGATCGCGGCTTGCCTTGCGGAGAGCATTCTTGCGGATACGCCCCTCGACGGGGAAGCCCTCGCGGCGGCGGGCGTAGAGATCGTGGACGAGGCGACACTCTCTGAGCGCCTCGGCGGGGCGGCGGACGAAGTTCCTGAGTCCCCCATCTACCTGTATGCCGCGCCCCGGAACCCCTCTCTCGCTGAGCTGCGCGTCGTGTATGCCTGCGGCGAGGTCGCAGGCATTGAAACGGTCGTCGTCGACGAGAGCGGCGCCGTACACATCATGGAGAGCGGCGCGGTCGACGACGCCTCCGTCACCTACCATGTATCCGTCTACGAAGTCAGAAGTTTCCACTTTGCCGACGAGGGCGAGGGATATGCACTCTATGCGCAGTCCAACTTCGTGGTGGCGGAAGTTGAAAAGCAGTACTGGCAGCCCAACTGGGAGGCGCCCGGCGTCGCGCCCGACATCACCACCGAGCGGTACACGATCGCGCAGTTCGCCCCCAATGCGGACTATGCGAACTACCACGGCGCAGAGGGCGATTTTTCCATCGACGAATTTTCGCTCACGGACAGCAACATGGAGATCTGCACCCTGTCCATTCCCCGCGACTGACGGCGCGCCCCGCGTGCGGGCGCCGCACAGGATTTCCGAACTTTTTACAACTTTGTTACATCTTTGTGCGGATTTTTTTACATCTGTTTGCTACAATGAATGCGGACGGACGGGTAAGACGCCCCTCCGCCCGAAGTGCAACTGCCCCTTGCACGATCTTCATCGTCGCCGCGGCGGTCCGCGCATGAAAACCGCCGCGGGCTTCGGGAAAGTCATCCCGCTCTCCCGAAGCATCCTCCCAAAGACGCTCCCATATGATATGGGCGCGTTCTTTTTTGTGAGACGCGCGCGACCCTTCGATTTCCGTGCGTGATTTTCCCATCAAAGTATTGACAAATTTTGCAAAAAGCATTAAAATATTGAAGATAACCTAAAAGGATAAGGAGAACTGCTTACTATGAACAAAATGACGGTCAAAGACATCAAAGACTGGAAGGGCAAACGCGTACTCGTCCGCTGCGACTTCAACGTTCCCATGAAGGACGGCAAGATCACCGACGAAAACCGCATCGTCGGTGCGCTTCCTACCATCAAATATCTGATGGAGCACGGCGCAAAGGTCATCCTCTGCTCGCACATGGGCAAGCCCCATTCCATCTTCTCCGACGAAGTAAAACTCAACAAGAAGGATAAGGCGAAGGTCGAAGCGCTCCCTGCAGAGGAGCAGGCCGCAGCCAAGGAAGCCATCATTGAGAAGGCGAAAAAGGACGATCTGAAAAAGCTCACCCTCGCGCCCGTTGCAGCGCGCCTCAACGAGCTTCTGGACGGCAAAGTCACGTTCGCAAAAGACGTCGTCGGCCCCGACGCACAGGCGAAGGTCGCGGCCTGCAAGGAGGGCGAATGCGTCCTTCTCGAGAACCTCCGTTTCCACTGGGAGGAAGAAAAGAAGGAGCTTGAATTCTGCAAAAAGCTTGCTTCCTACTGCGACATCTATGTGAACGACGCCTTTGGTACGGCGCACCGCTCGCACGCTTCCACCGCGGCGATCGTGGAATACGGGCTTGTCAAGACGGCTGTCTGCGGCTTCCTCATTGAGAAAGAGCTTACCGTTATGGCAGATTCGCTCGAGCACCCCGTCCGTCCCTTCGTCGCCATTCTCGGCGGCGCGAAGGTTGCCGATAAGCTGGGCGTCATCTCCAATCTGCTTGAAAAATGCGATACGCTCATCATCGGCGGCGGCATGGCGTACACGTTCATCAAAGCGCAGGGCGGTTCGGTCGGCACCTCTCTTGTAGACGATGAGAAGATCGACTACTGCAAAGATATGATGAAAAAAGCTGCCGATATGGGCAAAGAGCTGCTTCTCCCCGTCGACACCGTCATCACGAAGGATTTCCCCGACCCCATCGACGCCCCCATCGAAACGAACGTTGTGCCCTCTCACGAGATCCCCGCAGATATGATGGGGCTTGACATCGGACCCGAAACGCGCAAGCTGTTTGCGGAAAAGGTCAAGCAGGCAAAGACGGTCATCTGGAACGGCCCCATGGGCGTGTTCGAGAATCCCACGCTGGCAGCCGGCACCATCGCCGTTGCGCAGGCGCTTGCGGACGCACAGGGTGCGACGACGATCGTCGGCGGCGGCGATTCCGCGGCTGCATGCGCACAGCTCGGCTTTGCCGATAAGATCACGCACATCTCCACGGGCGGCGGCGCTTCTCTCGAACTGTTCGAGGGCAAGGTGCTCCCCGGAATTGCCTGCCTCAACGAAAAGGCGTAAATCTCTTCTCGAACATCATAACTATTTTACCCGTCCGTTCCCGCGGACGGGTATTTTTTAATATGATTGCAACATATTCGATCGCCGTAACTACGGCGTTCGCGGCAATATTTTTATTGCGTTTTTCAGGGAACTGTGTTATAATGTTCTGTGGGGAGGAAAAAACCTTTTCAGGAGGGAGCTATGAAAGCCTCATACTTCAGGAATCCCATTATTGCGGGAAACTGGAAAATGAACAACACCGCCAAGGAGGGCGTTGCGCTCGTCAATGCGCTCAAACCGCTCGTAAAGGACGCCGCATGCGAAGTCGTTGTGTGCGTTCCCGCCATCGACATTCCCGCCATAGCGGAAGCGCTCGAAGGGAGCAACATCGTACTCGGCGCGCAGAACGTGCACTATGCGGAGCGCGGCGCATACACGGGTGAGATCTCGGCGGAGATGCTCAAAGAGTACGGCGTAAAATACGTCATTATCGGGCACAGCGAACGCAGACAATATTTCGGCGAGACGGATAACCTCGTCAACATGCGTGCGCTTACGGCGATCAAGGAGGGCATCACCCCCATCATCTGCATCGGCGAAACGCTCAACGAGCGCGAAGGCGGCAGGACCAAAAAAGTGCTCTCCCGCCAGCTGGAAGACGGGCTTGCGGGGATCCAGGATATTTCCAAACTCGTGATCGCCTATGAACCCATCTGGGCGATCGGCACGGGCAGAACGGCAACCTGCGAACAGGCCAACGAGACCATCGGGTTTATCCGCAGCAAGTGCGCCGAACTTTTCAGCGCAGAACAGGCAATGCGGATGCGCATTCAGTACGGCGGATCGATGAACGCGGGCAACTGCCGCCAGCTCATGGATATGCCCGAGATCGACGGCGGGCTCATCGGCGGGGCTTCCCTCAAAGCAAAGGAATTTGCCGAGATCGTACACTTCGACAAGGGCATCAAGGGAATGCGCCTTCCCATGGATCTTATGTAAAAAACGGCGGATCTTCCGCTTGTATATCTTCTGTATCTGGAGGAACGGATATGAAAAAACCCTATGCGATCGTCATTATGGACGGCTACGGCCTTGCGCCTGCGGGCGACGGCAACGCCATTTCCATTGACGGCAGCAAAAACGTAACCTATTACCGCAACAATTATCCCTCTGCAACGCTGGGCGCAAGCGGCCGCTCCGTGGGGCTTCCCGACGGACAGATGGGCAACTCCGAAGTCGGGCACCTGAATATGGGTGCGGGGCGCATCGTCTACCAGGATCTCACCAAGATCACCAAGGAGATCGAAGACAGGGAGTTTTTCTCCAACCCCGCTCTTCTGAAGGCGATGGAGAACGCAAAGGCAAACGGGAAGAAACTCCATCTTTGGGGGCTTCTCTCCGACGGCGGCGTGCACAGCCACATCACGCACCTCTATGCGCTGCTTGAAATGGCGAAGCTTCACGGCGTGCCCGAAACGTACGTCCACGGCTTTATGGACGGGCGCGACGTCTCCCCCACTTCCGGCGTGCACTATGTGGAGGCGTTGCAGGAGAAGATCAAAGAGCTCGGCTACGGCCGGATCGCCTCGCTCTCCGGCAGATACTACGCAATGGACCGCGACAACAACTGGGACCGCATCGAGAAGGCTTACGATATGCTCACGATCGGCACGGGCGTGCAGGAGACAGACCCTGCCGAGGCGCTCAGAAAATCGTACGCCGGCGGCGTGACGGATGAGTTCGTGCTCCCCACCAACATCGTGGAGAACGGCAAGCCCGTGGCGCTCGTGGAAGAGGGCGATTCCGTCATCTTCTTCAACTTCCGCCCCGACCGTGCGCGCGAGATCACCCGCGCGTTCTCGCAGGATCCCTTTGTAGTCCCTAAGGGCACTGCGTTCGAGCGCAAGACGGGATTTTTGCATCCCACCTACGTCTGCTTTACCGTGTATGACGCCGAATACAAAAATGTGGAGATCGCCTTCCCCAAGCAGAGCATGCACAACACGCTGGGCGAATACCTCGCGAAAATGGGCAAAAAACAGCTCCGCATCGCCGAAACAGAGAAATACGCGCATGTCACGTTCTTCTTTAACGGCGGCGTAGAGGCGCCCAACGAAAACGAAGTGCGCGTGCTCATCAACTCGCCCAAGGTCGCGACGTACGATTTAAAGCCCGAAATGAGCGCCTATGAGGTGACGGACAAAGTGCTTGAAGAACTCTCGACGGGCACCTACGACGCGATGATCCTCAACTTCGCCAACTGCGACATGGTCGGGCACACGGGTGTGATCCCCGCGGCGGTCAAAGCCGTCCATGCGGTGGACGAATGCGTGAAAAAGGTCGTCGACAAGATCCTTTCGATGGGCGGAAGCCTGCTGCTCACCGCCGACCACGGCAATGCAGACAAGCTCCTCGATTCGGACGGATCCCCCTTCACGGCACACACGACCAACCCCGTGCCTGTGGTGCTCATCTCCGCAGACGAGAACTACCGCCATGTGACGCTGCGCAAAGACGGCATTCTCGCCGACCTCGCCCCCACGCTGCTCGAAGTGATGGGACTGCCTATTCCCGAAGAGATGACGGGAAAGAGCCTGATCATTCACGAAATTTCTCACGCAAAGGCGTGACAAATTTCCGTGAGGGAAAAGAGAACACCAAAGGGGCTGCGCCGCAACACGGCGCGGCTCCTTCTCGTTCTCTCTCTGCGGGCGCACCTCAGGGCTTCCCTTTTTACTGCGCCCGCATTCACTCTTTTTCCATAAGCGCAGGTATGCGCAAATAGGGTCCCGCTGCGGAAGGCAACCTTCCTTGCGGCACATAAATTTCTGCACCCCTAATGAGAACATTGCCGCATATCGCAAAATGGCGCAATACAATTCACGAAATTTCTCACGCAAAGGCGTGACAAATTTCCGTGAGGAAAAAGAGAACTATCATGCGAAAGCCCTCGCCGAAACTTTTTCGGCGAGGGCTTTTTTTATACGATTTTTATGCGAGAAACACTTTGCATCTTTCTGCGAGCCACTTTGCAACGGCATCGTCGTCGTTGTCACCGATGACAGCGGTCGCGAGTGCTTTCAGCTCGGGCGCGGCATTCGCAACGGCATATTTTTCATCGGCGATCTCAAACATGGGAATATCGTTGATCTCGTCTCCGAAACAGACGATACGCTTGCAGCCGAGCTTTTCTTTCAGGATATTTGCCGCATGCGCCTTGGAGGCGTTCACGGGCAGGACTTCCAGCCAAGGCGCGTCGGTATAGATGTCGCGCGAAAAGATGCAGCGGAATTTATCCTTCAAAAATTCGTACACGGGGCGGAGTTTTTCCTCCTCGCCGATGCAGGCGAAGTAGTAGACGTCGCCGTCGAGCGCGCAGCGGGGAGAGAAGATCTCGCGGGCGCGGTGGTCCTCGGCGTTCGAGGTGCGCGAGAGGACGAATTCCCACTGCTCGCGGCTGCACTTGGCGCGGAGATAGGAAAATCTGTTTTTCCCCTCGATGACCGCATAGGTGAGCGGATAAAGCCCGTGTGCCACAAAGGTGCTCCAGATGAGATTCTCCTCGTCGGGCGAAAATTTTTCCGAATAGAGCGCACGGCGCGTAACGCTGTCCACGATAAACGCCCCGTTGTGTACGATGACGGGAATATCCACCTCGATGCCCTTCGTCACCCGAGCGGCGGTATCGATGGAGCGTGCCGTGGCATAGGAAAAATGCACGCCCGCCTCCACCAGACGGTTGATCACGCCGCAGGTATATGGGCTCAGCGTCTGATCGGCGCGCAGCAGTGTGCCGTCGAGATCGCTCAGAAAAAGCGTATCCTTCATAAAATCCTCTCTCTTTTGCAGCGCGGCAGCCCCGCGCTCCCGCGGCTATATCAGACTTCCAGCGTCATGCCGTCGTATGCGGCGAGAAATCCGTATTCCCGTTCGGCGCGTAAAACTGCATCTTCCGTCGGCGCGCTGTTGTGCGAAAAATGCGTGATGACGAACTTTGTATCGCCGTCAACAACGCCCGCGCGGCGCAGGCGCTCGCGGGTATAGTCCGCCTCTTTGAGGTTCATGTGGCGGGCGCCACAGTCGGCGTCGTCCCAAAGGAAGGTGCAGTCGCAGGAGACGACGTCGGCGCGCTTTTTCAGCGCCTTTAAAAAGTCCATGCTGTCGTCGGGAATGCGCCCCGTATCGCACAGGTGCAGATAGCGCTTGCCCTGCCTCTCGATCAAATACAGAAGCGGATCTTTGGAGGAATGATGCGCAGGCATGGAATAGGCGCGCCAGTCGTCGAAAGCGATCTCCTCAAAGGCGCCCACGGGCATGGTGCGCACGTTTGCCTTTACGCTCTCCTTCATTTCCCGCCGCGTACACTCGCGGAACACGTCGCACACCTCGCGGTTGCCGTAGATCGTAAGCACATCCGCCGCCATCTCCTGCGCATACTTATAACCGCGCAGGATAAAATCGTGCGCATAGAAATGATCCATATGGGAGTGGGTGACGAGCAGATAGCGGATCGCCGAAAAGTCGACGCCGCCCGCCATGTGCGCGTATGCGTCGGGAGGAAAGTCGACGGACAGCTCGCCGTCGAGGAGCACCTGCATGCGCGTGCGCAGCTCCCTTGTGCGCGCCCCTGCCGCAAGACGGGCGCGCAGCCCCCTGCAGTATGTGCAATTACAGAACAGCGCAGGCACGCCCTCCGCCGCTCCGGTGCCGAGATATTGTATTTTCATCGTATCCTCTTTGGAACAAAATTAAATTTCGTAGATGATCGTTACGGGGCCGTCATTGACCTGCTCGATGAACATGTGCGCGCCGAACACGCCAAGTCTGACGGGCACGCCCTGCCCACGCAATGCCTCCGCAGCGGCAAGATAGAGGGCGTTCGCCTGCTCGGGGCGCTCCGCCTCGGTGAAAGACGGGCGGTTTCCCTTCTTCGCGTCGCCGTAGAGCGTGAACTGCGAAACGAGCAGCACCTCGCCGCCCACGTCGCGCACGGAGAGGTTCATCTTGCCCGCGTCATCCTCAAAGACGCGCAGATGTGCGATCTTCTCGGCGCATTTTACCGCCTGCGCCTGCGTATCGCCGACCTTTACCCCGAAATAGACGACAAGCCCGCGTCCGATCTCGGAAACGGGCTTTTCATCCACGGTGAGCAAAGCTCTGCTCACACGCTGTGCTACAAATTTCATTACACGCGGCTCATGTACTCGCCCGTGCGGGTGTCGATGCGGATGGTGTCGCCCTCTTCGACGAACATGGGCACCTGGAAGGTCGCGCCCGTCTCCACCTTGGCTGCCTTGGTGACGTTGGTCGCGGTGTTGCCGCGCACGCCCGGCTCTGCCTCGACGACTTTAAGCTCGACGAAATTTTCAGGCTCGACGGAGAACGCGCTGCCGTAGAGGAACTTGACGGTAACGACGTCGTTCTCGCGGATGTAGCGGAGCGCGTCTTCGACCTGCGAATAGTTGAGTGGCGTAAGATTGAACTCCTCGTCCATGAAGTAGTAGAACTCGCCGTCGTTGTAGGAATAGGTCATCTTCTTGGTCTCGACCTGCGCCGTCTCGAGCTTGGTGGTGGGGTTGAAGGTTTCGTCGGAGAGGACCTGCCCCGTGACCACGTTTTTGAGCGTGCAGCGCACGAACGCCGCGCCCTTGCCGGGCTTGACGTGCTGGAACTCGGTAACGGTGTAGACGCCGCTCTTATATTCGAACGTGGTGCCCTTTCTGATGTCGCCTGCCATGATCTGTGCCATTTTTCAAATCTCCTTTTATCGTCAACTATAATTACTTACAAAATGATGAGTTCGTGCGCCGTCTTGTGCATAAAGGAACGCACCCTGCCCTTTTCGAGGCATACGCTGTCTTCAATGCGGATGCCGTATTCGCCCGCAAAGTACAGCCCGGGCTCATCGGAAAATACCATGCCGTCGAGAAGTTTTTCCTCGCTGCGCGGCGCAAGCACGGGATATTCGTGGATCTGCAGCCCGATGCCGTGCCCGAGGGAGTGCGTGAAGTACTTTTGCAGCCCCTTCTCGGCAAACAGGTCCCGCGCGATGGCGTCCGCTTCCCGCCCCGTCATGCCGGAGACAAGCTTTTCCTTGACGCGCTCGTGCGCCTCCAGAACGACGGCGTACGTCTTTTTGAAATCTTCGTGCTTTCCGTCGTCTCCGAAGAGGAAGGTACGGGTGCAGTCCGAACAGTACCCCTGCGTCTTGCAGCCGTAGTCGATGAGCACCACGTCGCCGAATTTCAGCTTGGTGTCGCCCGTCTCGTGATGGGGAACGCTCGAACCTTTGCCGAACGCCACGATCGTCTCGAACGAGGTGCCGTCGGCGCCCTGCATGCGCATTTCGTATTCAAGCACCGCAGCGAGTTCGCGCTCCGTCATTCCCTCCTTGATGCGGGGAAGCGTTGCGAGAAGCCCCTCTTCCGCCATATCGCAGGCGCGGGCAATGCAGCTCAGCTCAGATACGGATTTCACCTTCATTGCCTCGCGCATGGCGGGCATGCAGTCGGTGAGTGCAAATCCGTGCTCCTCCAGCCTCGCGCACGCGGCGCGGCTGACAAACGGGTAAGGCACGCCGAGCGTCTTGCAGCCCGCGACAAGCGCGAGCGCACGGTCGAGCGAACCCTCCACCACGCGGACATCGCTGCCGCAGAGAGCATCCGTCGCCGCCTCGAAGTAACGGAGATCGGCAACGAAGGTGCATGTTTTGCCGTCATAGACGACGTATCCGTCCGTCGAATAGAAGCCCGTCAGATAGCGGCGGAGAAAATCCTGTTCCAAAAAGAGCGCGTCGGCGCCCGTTTCCGCATAAATGCGTTGCAATTTTTGCATTTCCACAGCCATATTATACCAAATCAAACCACGCAAGTCAATAATTTTTGTGCAATTGCGCGCATGTCAGTCCGCGCATGCCTCGTACATGCGTTTCATCGCGCGTGCATCCTCTGCCTGCGTGCCGTCCGACTCGCTCACGATATACGGCTCGAGCGCAAGGGCGTGCAGGACTTCGGCGAGCGGTTCAAATTCGGGACCGTACACTGCATCGGAAAAAGTAAGGTGCTTGATCTCCCCCTTTGCCCCGTACATGATCTTGGAAAAGTGCACATGAAAATGCTTCATGCGCTCATAGCCGAGCTCGCCGATCATGTATTCGAGCAGGCGGCGATAGTCCGCCGCCGCTTTGAGGCTCCCCTGTTCGCGGGCATTCACATGCCCGAAATCGACGCAGGGCGTAAACACGCGATCGATCTTGCAGAAGCGCACGATCTCCTCGGGCGTGCCGATCTGAGCGAGCTTCCCCATCGTCTCGGGGCAGAACATGAGCCCCTCAAGCCCATTGAGATAGATGTAGTCGCGCAGGATCTTCAGTCTGTCTTCTGCGCGGGAGACGGCGGTCTCGCGGCTGTCTTTGCCCTGGGCGGCGGGGTGGAACACGATGCGCTTTCCGCCCATCAGCCGCACCATTTTGGCGCTGTCGAGCACATAGCCGTAGGACTTTGCCGCCATCTCGTCGTCGGGATTGGCGAAGTTGATAAAGTATGGCGCATGCACGGAGATCTCCACGCCCGCCTCGGCGAACGCTTTTCCGATGGAGCGCGCCTTTCCCTCCGTCATGCGGACGCCCCGCCCGAAGGAGTATTCGAAGCAATCCAGCCCCATTTCCTTTACATATGCCGCCGCTTCCTCGGTGTGCTCGTAGCCCGCCGCATAGAAGCTCTCGGAATTGCCGCTCGGCCCGAATTTGATCATTTCAAGCTCCTTTTTCTTCCCGCAGCCTGCAAATATCCCTCGCAAGCTGTTCTTTGAGCGCCTCCACAGAGGGGAACGCCATGGTGGGACGGTAAAACTCCTCGGGAAAGACGCGCACCGTCTCGCCGTAGAGACTGCCCGAAAACCCCTCGAGATACGCCTCGATCTTCTTTTCCGCAACGTGGAACGTAGGGCGCGCACCGATGTTGACGATCGCGGGAAAATCGCCCGCGGGCGTTTCGACGTGCCCGCCGTACACGCCCTCCCGCGGCAGCGCCTTCTCGGGCGGAAGCGCCAAGTTGAGCGTGGGGAAGCCCAGCTCGCTCCCCACATGCCTGCCGTGCTCCACACTGCCCTGCATAAAATAGGGCACCGCCAGGAGCGCGTTTGCCCCCGCCATGTCCGCGTTCGCAAGCAGTTTTTTGACGCGGGAGGAGGAGACCTTCTCGCCGCCTGCCGCTTTGAGCGGAAGCACGGTAACGGGACAGGGCGCCATGCGCCGAAGCAGCGCGATCGTCCCCTCCGCGCCTGCGCCGAAACGGAAATCCTCGCCGCAGAAGACGGCGCACGGGCGGATGCGGGAAAACAACTCTGCAAGAAAATTCAGCGCGGGCGTATCGCGGAAACTCTGCGTAAATTCATATTCGAGCGCATACGCGATCCCGAGCCGATGAAACACCGTGCGGCGCTCCGCGGGCAGAAAGAGCGTTCCGCCCTGCTTCCCTCCCGCGATCGTGAGCGCGGCAACGGGATAGCCCGTCCGCTTTGCCGCTTCCACCAGCGTGAGATGCCCGATATGTACGCCGTCAAAGGCGCCCAACAGCAGGGCGCAGGGCGCCGGCAGCTCCGCTTTTTCTCCGAGAACGGTCAGCATAATTTCTTCTCCGCGTGCGCCAGCCCGTTTTCCACCCGCGCAAGTCCGTAAAATTCATCGCCGCGGTACAGCTTATAAAGCCCGTCTTGTACGCCGACGGCAACCTTTACGCCGTTGAAAATGCAGTCGTCCGCCCCTTCCAGGACGGGAAAGGGCAATACCATGTCCGTGGGGATGAGGTACTCTGTGAGATTTTCCTGTGTAAGGGCGGCGAGCGGGACGGCAGACTCCGCCGTGAACACGCCGCTCGCGTCGCGGCGTAAAAACGTCATATAGCCCTGCGTGCCGAGCGCCGCCGCCAGATCGCGCACGAGCGCTCGGATATACGTTCCGCCGCCGCAGGTGATGGAAAATTCGTATTCGTCGGGCGCGGTCTGCGACATGAGCGAGAAATCGTCGACGACGACTTTCTTCGGTTTGATCTCAAATTCCACGCCCCTCCGCGCGAGGTCGTAACCCCGCCTGCCGCCCACCGAGACGGCGCTGTAACGGGGCGGGGCCTGTTCGATCTCGCCGAGAAAGGCAGGGAGCGCCGCCGCGATCTCTTCCGCCGACGGAACGCGCCCGCCCGGTCTCACCTCCCCCTCTGCGTCCAGCGTATCCGTCGTCGCTCCGAAACGGAAGCGGGCGGTATAGCGCTTTTTCTTGGAGAGGAAATAATCGAACAGCCGCGTGGCATTTCCCGCCCCCACGGGGAGCACGCCCTCGGCGAGCGGATCGAGCGTCCCCATGTGCCCGCACGGCGTTTTCGCCATGCGCTTGACGCGGTTCACGACTGCCGCCGAGCTCATGCCCGCGGGCTTGTAAATGTTGAAAAAGCCCGTCATTGCGGCAGCCTTTGCCGCACGGCGAACGAGAGCTTATCGACGACCTCTTCAAGATCGCCGAAGAGCATGCACCCCGAAGCGAGCACATGCCCGCCGCCGCCGAACGTTGCGGCGACCTCGTTGACGTTGACGGCGCCCTTGGAGCGGAGCGAGACTTTGTACTGCCCCTTTTTGACCTCCATGAGACACACGCTGACTTCGACGGGTTCGACGGTGAGCGCGAAATCGACGATGCCCTCCGTCGCATCCTGTTTGAGCGCGTACTTTTCAAGCGTCTTTTTCGTGACGACGGCGATGGCGAGCGCGTCGGCAAGCTCGTAGCGGAGCGACGAGATGACTTCGGCATACATCTGCGCACGCGCCTTGGACTGCTTTTTGAAGATCTCGTAAGTGATCCTGCTCACGTCCGCCCCCGCGTCCGCGGCGTAAGCCGCCTCGCGGAAGGTATCCCCGTTGACGTCGCTGTGCGAAAACGCGCCAGAATCGGTGACCATGCCCGTCATGAGATAGTCTCCGAGCAGCTTATCGGGCTTGACGCCCAGCGCGCGGACAAGCTCGGCGATATTCTCGCAGTTGCTCGCGCGGTTGCGCACGAAATTGTATTTGCAGAAACGCGTGTTGGAGACGTGGTGATCGATATTCACCGTCACTTTGCCGCGTTTTGCGCCCTCGAGAAAGACGGGCTGCAGATAGCCGAGGCGCGCCTCGTCGGAACAGTCCACGCAGATATAGCCCTCGGCGTCCTGCGCGGGGGCTTTTCTGATCGTCTCCATCCCTTCGAGGGCAAGAAACTTCTGCGGGATCTCTCCCTCGTTGACGACTTCGCTCGGGATCTTGAGCATAAAAAGAGCGCGATGCAGCGCCATTGCGCTGCCGAGGGCGTCGCCGTCGGGGCGCATGTGCGTAAAGATGACCGCGCTTTTCAGGCGCCTCAGAACGCCTGCGATTTCCTGAATGGTATTCACTTATTTTTCGTCCTTATGAAGCGATGCGAAAAGCTCGTCCATATGCGAGCCGTACTCCATACTGCCGTCCTCCAGGAAGGTGATGGCAGGGACCGTCCGCATGCGCATGACCTGCGCGAGCGCGTGCCGTACAAAGCCCGCGTTCTCACGGAGCGCGAGGAAGGTCTCCTTCTTTGCCTCGGGCGACTTTGCATATACGCTCACATACACTTTTGCCGTTTTTAAATCGGGTGCAACGTCCGCCTCCGTAACGCTCACAAGTCCTGTAATGCGCGGATCGCGGTCTTTCAGCTCTCCCGCTATGATGGC
>CALVLR010000093.1 GCA_944340685.1 uncultured Clostridia bacterium
AGACGCCGCGGGCTTACACGCAATGATTACCGGTCTTCGCGGAAATAGGAAAGGCCGAGGCTTGCCGGCGGCTGCGTTTCGCGATTGCCGACGATGCTCGTGACGATGAGCACGAGAATGGTGACGACGAACGGAATGAGTCTTAAAAGCTGGATCTGCTCGAAGCGGATGCCCGTGATGCTCCAGGAAAGGATGTAAAGCGCACCGAACACGATGGAGCCGAGGATCGCGAGCGCGGGTTTCCACATCGTGAAAATGACGAGCGCGATGGAGAGCCAGCCGATTCCCTGAATGGTCTGAATCGACTGCGTCCCGAAGGAGCCGCCCATGTAATCCATCATGTAGCACAGCCCGCCCAGACCCGCGATCGCCGCGCCGACAATAATGAACGTGTATTTATAATTGGTCACGCGGATGCCGACGGCATCCGCCGTGGCGGGATTTTCGCCGACGGCGCGCAGGTTGAGTCCGACCTTCGTGAAGCGCAGCAGCACTGCCGCAAGGACGGCGATCACGATCGCGAGATAGACCATGACGCCGTGCGAGAGGAAGATCTTGCCGAACCAGCCGAGGCCGTCCGTCATATGCGCTCCGAAGAAGTTCTGTCCCGCCGCAGTGAGCGCCGTATTCGCACCCTCCGTAAACACAACACTGCCGAGAAAGAAGGTTGCAAAGCCCACGCCGAAGATGGTGACGGCGAGCCCCGTCACGTTCTGATTGCACCTGAGCGAGACGGTGAGGAAGGCGTACACGGCGCCGAGAATGCCGGCAAATACCATCGCGAACAGAATCGCGAGCAGTATGGTGACAAAGCCATTGGGGTTCGCCGCCGACATCATATAGATCTTTACGCCGAAACAGCCGCCCGCAGCCCCGACGCACATGATGCCCGGAATGCCGAGATTGAGGTGCCCCGACTTCTCGGTGAGGATCTCCCCCACGCAGCCGAAGAGAAAGATGACCCCGAATTGAATCGCATTTGCCAAAAACAATGCAACGTCCATATCAGTTCTCCTCCTTCTTCGTATTCTTTCCGCCCTTTCGCGCGGGCGGGGACTCCTGTGCCGGCGGTTCCTGCCGCGCAGCCGTCTGCGCGGGCGCTTGTTCGGGCGCCCCTCTGCCGTCTTGTGCGGACGAACCTTCGTTCTCCGCAGCGGACGCTCGTTCGGGTTCCGCCATAACCTCTTCCGCGCCTGCCGCCTTCGCGTCCATAGAGAACGCCGGCTCATTGGTGCGTTTTTTCAGATTGATGTGCACCTTATAAACGATGAAGAATTCGCAGCCGATGAGGAAAAAGTAGATAAGTCCCACGACGATATCCGAAAGCGACGTGTTCGTGAAACCGAAGTCCGTACACACCTGCGACATGCCGCGCGAAAGGAAGATAATGAAGAATGCCACGCCCGTCATGATGAGCGGATTAAACTTGCCCATCCATGCGACCATGATGCCTGTAAAGCCCATGTTGCCGTCCATGTTCGTGCTGACCATGTGGTTGATGGAACCGACAAGGAGAAAACCGATCAGCCCGCACAGCGCGCCCGACAGGATGAGTGTGCGGATGATGACCTTTTTTACGTTGATCCCCGCATAGCGCGCGGTATTCTTGCTCTCGCCGACGACAGAGATCTCGTATCCATGCTTGGAAAAGCGCAAATAGCAGTAGATCAATGCCGTGACAAGTATAACAACGAGGATGGTAAGAAGGCTCCTGCCTGCCTGCCCACTGCCCAAGGTGGGTAAATTGGCGTCTTCCAAAGGCGGCATCGACCCCTCCGCATACCAGCTATTGAGAAAAAATGCCACCAGATACATCGCGATATAGTTCATCATGAGCGTAAACAGCGACTCATTGGTATTGAAGAACGCCTTGAAGAGCGCAGGAATGAGCGCCCATACCGCCCCTGCAACAATACTCGCAACGAGCATGCAGAGCCACACAACGGGATCAGGGAGATTTCCGCCCATGTAAAACATACACATGGCGCAGGCAAGGCAGCCGACGAGCACCTGCCCGTTTCCGCCGAGGTTCCAGTACTTCATTTTGAAGGCGACGACGAGCGCCAGCGCAACGCCCAGAAGCAGCGCTGTATTCTGCAAAAGCAGCCATATGCGCCGCTCGGTGCCGAACGCGCCCGAAAAGAGCGACCCGAAGAACCCGAAAAAGCTGCCCCTGCCGCCCGATGACGCAGTAATAAAAATATCGCTGATGAGAAGCGCGATGAGGACCGCGCCCACGCGGATACACATGCGCTGCCAGAAGGGCATGTTTTCACGCCTGGTAATGTGTATCAGCGGTTCCTTTACCCGTTCCATGCACTGTCCTCCCCGATTCTCGAATCTTTTGCAACGCCCATCGGTTTGCCCTTCTCCTCCATGAGATTGAGCGCTCCCGCCATCATCAGCCCGAGCTGCTCTTTGGTCGTCTTCTCAGCGTGGTCGACGCCCATCAGCCTGCCGTGGCAGAGCACCATGATCTTATCGCACAGAGCGAGCATGACGTCGAGATCTTCGCCGATGAACAGCACGCCCGTACCCGCCTCTTTCTGACGGTTGAGAATATCGTAAATGAGATAGGAGGAGTTGATGTCCAGCCCGCGGACGGGATAGGCCGTGATGAGCACGTTGGGGTCGGTGAGAATTTCGCGCCCGAGGAGCACCTTCTGCACATTGCCGCCCGAGAGCCGCCGCACGGGCGTTTCGGTGGACGGCGTTACGATGTCCAGCTCTTTGATGACCGTTTCGGCTTCCGCACGCGCCGTCTTGCGGTCGACAAAGGGGCAGTGGCGGTTGACAAACGCCCCCGCTCTGTTGAGAAGGCGCTTGCACTTCCCCTTGAAGGAAGTATCCCCCTCCTCCACGGGGACAGGCTTGATGCCGAACTTATGATCCTGATAATTTTTCAGCATCATGTTGTCGGTGACGGACATGGACGGCGCAAGTCCCATCCCCAGCCGGTCTTCGGGAATAAAACTCATGGCGATCCCCTTGTGCGAGATCTCCTTGGGAGAAAGCCCTACGATGCATTCCCCCTCGTGATAGATCCCGCCCGATTCGACCTTGCGAAGCCCTGCGATCGCCTCGCACAGCTCGCGCTGACCGCATCCTGCGATCCCCGCAACGCCCAGAATTTCGCCGCCGCGGATGAAAAAGCTCAGATCTTCGATCGCATTGCTGCCCTCGTCACTCTTGACGGTGAGATTGCGGATCTCCAGAAGCGGGCGGTCGAACGCCACCGCAGGGCGCTCAATGTTGAGCACGACCTTCTGCCCCACCATCATCTCGGTCAGGGAGACTTCATTCGTCTCACTCGTGTTGACGCAGCCGATGTATTCCCCCTTACGGAGCACCGCAACGCGGTCGGAGATCGCCATGACCTCGTGCAGCTTATGCGTGATGATGATGATCGACTTGCCGTCCGCCTTCATGGCGCGGATCACGGAAAAGAGCTTGTCCGTCTCCTGCGGGGTGAGCACCGCCGTCGGCTCGTCAAGAATGAGGATATCCGCCCCGCGGTAGAGCACTTTGACGATTTCGACCGTCTGCTTTTCAGAGACGGACATGTCGTAGATCTTCTTTTTGGGGTCGAGCTCGAAGCCGTACTTTTCGGCGATCGCGCGGACTTCCTCGTTGATGCGCGCCGCACTGTACCGCTTGCCGTCATGCACGCCGAGAACGATATTCTGCGCCGCGGTAAAAATATCGATGAGCTTGAAGTGCTGATGCACCATGCCGATCCCGAGACGGAAGGCATCCTGCGGGGAGGAGATGACGACCTCCTCTCCGTTCACAAAGATCTGCCCTTCATCGGGATAATAGATGCCCGAGATCATGTTCATCAGCGTCGTCTTGCCGCTGCCGTTTTCGCCGAGCAGCGCAAGGATCTCCCCCCGTTTCAGGGAAAGATCGATGCCCTTGTTCGCTGCAACGGAACCGAAATACTTGCTGATATGTTTGAGTTCAAGCGCGAATTGCTCGTCCACCTGCCACCTCTCAATGCGATACTGTGTAAAAGAACAAGCGGCGGAGAGAATATCTTCGCCGGCTTGTTTGTTG
This sequence comes from uncultured Clostridia bacterium, assembly GCA_944340685.1. GTDB lineage: Bacteria > Bacillota > Clostridia > Christensenellales > Borkfalkiaceae > Gallimonas. Next base: position 4,057 of record CALVLR010000093.1, read on the forward strand.
CTATTCGTCAATCGCCGTAAGCAGCGTTCAGAAGCGTAATCCCGTCGATCTGCACGTCGAAATAAGGCGCAGAGCGGTAAACGGATTCCTCGAACACGCCATTTTTGATTACTTGCGTATCCTTCTCATAATTGGCGTCAGTATTCACGTCCGCCATGTAGGAAGTGAGGGTCTGACCGTTCACCGTGAATTTGGAACAATCAAACACGCTGAGCGTACCCGCTTCAAGCTGTGCCTGCACCTCATTGATCTTCTCCTGCGTGCCCGCAGCCGCCGCATTGCCGAGCTCGGTCAAGACGACGGATCCGGTTTCAAGCGTGCCGCACCAATCAGTAGCAATCTCCTCGCCGTTAATGACGCAATCGATCATGTACTCAAAATAGGGCACCCAGTCGATGCGGGACGAGACGATAAACGTATTGGGGCAGGAAGCTGCCGTGCTCCCGTTGTAGGAGACGTTGGGAACGCCTGCCGTCTCACAGGCAGAGGGCGCACCCATGGAGTCTGCGTGCTGCGAAATGAGCACCGCGCCACCCTGAATGAGCGTGTTCGCCGCATTGCGCTCGGCGACTTCGTCGTACCACGAACCCGTGAACTGCACGTCCATGACGAGATCGTGCCCCTCGATCTCAGCATCGACGACAGACTTTGCGCCGAGATAGAACGAGGTATAGCCGGAGATGACCTCTGCATAGGTATATGCGCCGACGTAGCCGATCTTGATGTTGCCGTCGACGTACTTGCCTTCGAGCTCGCCGTCCTCATACATCTCGACGAGCTTCATGCCTGCGGCAACACCGGCAAGATAGCGCCCCTCGTAGATGGAGGCGAATGCGTTATGGAAGTTGGCGACACCCGCCGTGTGCGCCTGCGTGCCCGTGGCATGGCAGAACTGCACATCGGGGAATTCCCGCGCCGCTTGGAGCACGAAGCTCTCGTGATTAAACGAATCCGCGAAAATAACATCGCAGCCCTGGTCAACAAGGTCGACTGCGGCAGCGTAGCATTCATTCGTTTCGGGAACGCCCGTCTTGGTAATGAGCCTTACGCCCTTGTTCTCGCAGGCCTCTTCCATGGCGTCGATAAAGTTTTTATCGTACGTCGAGCTGGAATCGTGCAGGGCAATGAGTCCGACGGTGATCTCGTCGCTGCCGCCGCATCCCGCAAACGCGCCAAGTCCCGCGACCGCAACGGCCGCTGCAAGCCCCAATGCAACAAGTTTCTTCATAGTATTCTCCTTTTTCCGATTGAAAATCGTTTTTCCGAAAACAAAAAACCGCGCTCTCC
>CALVLR010000094.1 GCA_944340685.1 uncultured Clostridia bacterium
CGAGCACGACGTCGACCCCGATTTTTTTTACGCATTTCAGCTCGATAAACAGTTCCGATCTTCCCCACCGGAATCCCTTTCCCCCGGGCGCGACGATGCCCTGCACCCTTCCCTCGGGATATGTAAACACGACGTCTGTTACCCGTCCGAGCCGCTTGCCATCGGCAAGATTCACGACTTCTTTGCTGTGCAAATCCGAAAAACTTGTTTCCACATCTTATTGTATGCACGGCTGCGCTTTTTTTGACATTTTCCGAGAATATTATCGAAATTCCAACATTCTCAGAGCTTTGGCGCCCCCATTCTCTTGCCTGTTTGCTTCCGTTGCGGCATGATCCCGACAAGCAAGAGGAAACAAATACGGACAGCAAGACCTCCTGCATGCCCGAAAAAAAAGTTCCTGCGGCAAAAAGCCAATACAAAACGATAAGGACAGGTGCCGGATAAACACCCGTCCTTACATTTACGAAATTTCCTTGCGGATCGCCCCGATCGCGTTCTTTTCCAGACGCGAGACCTGCGCCTGCGAAATGCCGACCTCTGCCGAGATCTCCGTCTGTGTTTTTCCCTCGAAGTACCTGAGCTGCAGAATGCGGCGCTCGCGGTCGGTGAGCCGCGCGATCGCGTCTTTGAGCGCGACCCGCTCCGTCCAGATCTCCTCGCTCTGGGTTTCGTCAAAGAGCTGATCCAAAAGCTGCAGCGTATCGCCCGACTTATTGTAGACAGGCTCATACAGCGAGACGGGATCGGAAATCGCGTCCAGAGCGTAAACGACCTCGCGCTCCTGCACCTGCATCACCTCGGCGATCTTCTCGATGGTCGCCTCTTCGTCGCGCTCTTCCATGCTCTCGCGTACTTTTAAGATGCGGTACGCTCTGTCGCGGATGGAGCGGGAAACGCGGAGCGAGTTTCCGTCGCGCAGATACCGCTTGATCTCCCCGAGGATCATGGGCACCGCGTACGTCGAGAACTTGACGTTGAAGGAGAGATCGAACCCGTCGATCGCCTTGATCAGCCCCACGCAGCCCGCCTGAAATACGTCGTCCGCGTTGGCATTCTTTGCCCAGAACCGCTTGACGAGCGATAAGACGAGACGCATATTTCCCACAATAAACTTGTCCCGCGCGGCTTTATCGCCTGATTTCAGCCGCCGCATGAGTTCTTCGTTCTCCTTATGCGTAAGCTTCGGAAGCCCCGTTGTATCCACCCCGCAGATACTCACTTTTTGCAGCATACCACACCCCCTTTATTATGTAGCGGAATGAGTATGCGGAGTTTTTCGATTTTTATACGGTCTGAAAGTGCCGGCAGGACCGAGTTTTCCCTCACACAAGCTTGGAGATTTCCTTTTTCAGTCGCTCAATGATCTTTTTTTCGAGACGCGATATGTAGCTTTGGGAGATACCCAGCTCATCGGCGACGTCCTTTTGCGTCATCTCCTCTCTGCCGCCCAGCCCGAAACGCATATACATGATCTTGCGCTCGCGGTCGGGGAGTTTTTTGAGCGCCTCAGCGAGCAGCTCCTTCTCCACGCTCGCCTCCACGCCGCCGTAGACCGTCTCGCTATCCGTCCCGAGCACATCCGAGAGAAGCAGTTCGTTCCCCTCAAAGTCGGTGTTGAGCGGCTCGTCGAAGGAGACCTCGCTCTTGAGCTTGACCGTGCGCCGCAGATACATTAAAATTTCATTTTCGATGCAGCGGGAGGCATACGTTGCAAGTTTGATATTTTTATCGGAACGGAAGGAATTGATCGCCTTGATGAGTCCGATCGTCCCGATCGAGATGAGATCGTCGCCGTCTACGCCCGTATTTTCAAACTTGCGTGAAATATAGACGACAAGGCGCAGATTGTGCTCGACCAGCTTCGCCTTCACGTTCTCCGCGTCCTCGCCCGCCTCGAGTTTCGCGATCATTTCCGCCTCTTCCTCCGGCGAAAGCGGCAGCGGAAGCGCTTCATTTCCGCAGAGATAGTGTATGACGTTTTCCCCGCCCCTTATCTTTTGCAGCCAAGCCCTGAGCATCGAAAACATGTGCATGACAGCCCTCCAGAATTCCTGTATGTAATATGATCTGATACGCTTTTCCGACGTCTCCGACGGTCGCATATACGCCGCCGCAAAACGTTCCTACGCAAAGCTGCTCGATGCGGAAAACGGAGCGCTCGCACGTTCCGTTGACCGTCCCCACCACGATCCGTCCCGCCACGGGCGGGGAAGCCCCGAGAAGCGCGAACACCCCCGCGGGAGAGAGAACGCATACCGGTTCCCCCCGGAAGGTCAGGCAGTTCCCGCTGTCGGCAAAGCCCGTCCACGAGACCGTCTTTCCGCCCGCCGTCAGCCTGCACGGGAGAAGGTTTTGCTGCATCTTTTTGTACCGATAGAGCGCGCGGGCGCCGGCAAGCCCCGCGCAAAGAAAGATTCCGGCGCCGGCGAAGACGAGCGCAACGGGTGCACGCTCCACATAAAACCCAGTCCCGTCAACGGTTTCTATTCCAAAATAACTGTACGCCGCCGTCAATGCCCCTCCGAGGGCAAAGGTCAGCGCAAAGAAAGCTGTCGCCGAGAGCGCGCATTTTTTTATATCTCCGGACGTCGCCGCAAGGCAGAGCAGGATCCCGCCGAGCGCCTTGACGGCATATGCCGCCCAGTCGGGGAGCGTAAGGAGCGGAAACAGAACGGCTTCCGCACCGCCCAATCCCGCCGCAAGAAACAGCCGCAGAAAGCGCACGCGCGAGCGGACGCATTTCAGCGCAAGATACAGGAGCAGCCCGTCCAAGAGCGCGTTTTCCGCAAAGGCATATTCCCAATAAATCACCATGCCGCAGCCTCTTTCCGCACGTCAGCGTGTAAAAAGCATTATACTCGCCTGCCGCATACGAGAAAGCAGGAAGGGTGGCGAAAGGCGTCGAATAAGCTCGTCTCGGAAAAAGCAGGCGCGTAAAAAATACCCCCTTGCCAAGCAATACAAGATATGGTATAATCATAGCAGGAGGGACACTATGGATATTTCCAACGCATCGCGCTTTCTGCAGAGCTACAACCGCATCGAGGCGCAGCTCAAACTTTTGTATAACGCCAAGGCGACGGCAAATTTTACCGACCTCGTCAAACGCTGCTCCGACCTTGACATCACCGTACGGCGGTACGCGAGCGAACTCATCGACTACGGAAAACTACGGAATGCGATCGTCCACCGCACCGCCGGCTCGACGGATGAAACCGTCATCGCCGTACCCTGCGACGAGGTCGTTACGACCATCGAATTCATCGAAGCCATGCTCTGCCGTCCGCCGCGGCTCATTGACGCGATCAAAATCAAAAAAATTGCCTCGGTTTTTGCGGATAAACCGGTACTTTCCGCCGTAGAAGCTTTCCGCGAAAACTGGCAGAAGACGCTCATCGTGTACGATCACGGCACAATGGTCGGCGTCATCAATTCGTACGGTCTGTATGCGGAAATCGAGATCCGCGTGAAAGCAGGCGACGATCTGCGTGATTTTTTCACCAAAACGCTCTGCCGCGACGTTATGCACGAATCGGAAATGGAAAAATACTGCATCATGAGCCAGGACGCAACTGTATTCGAAGTATTTGTTGCATTCGAAGAGCGGAAAAATCTGCTTGCCGTCATCGTGACGGAGCACGGCGTATTCGGAGAAAAGGCGATCTCCATCGTAACGCCTTCCGATTTCCCGCGCATCAACCGATTCCTGGAAAGTTATAACGCCAAGCCGTTTTAAGGAAAATTGCCCCCTTTTTCAGGCATTGCACGGCGATTTCGGAGAAAAGAAAAAAAGTTACAAAAAATTAAAATTTTTTTCACCAAAACTATTGACAGTTGAAAATTATATGCTATAATGAAGGCACAACAAGGGAGAAGCAAGAGGAAGTTCTCCAAAAAAGGGAAGAAAAAGAATCCTTCTCGTAAGAAAATTTCAAATTCCAAATCCGATGAACTTCTGGAAATCGTATAATCTGTAGGTCGGTTCCTCAAAAAGAAACCGATACGAAAGAAAGAAGCAAAGAAGAAGAGGAACAAGAAAAATTCAAGCGAAAAGCTCTTTGGAAAACCTTTTCAGGAAAACGAAACCGCATTCCACCTACAGACGACCGTTTCGCGTACGGAGACAAAAGGGAAAGCGAAAACCAGGCAGATCCATTCGTTGCGTGGGTTTCTCATCTCAAACTGAAAATAACCGAACAGAAAGAGAAGAGAGAAAAAGGCAAAATCAAAGATCGGAATGCGAAAGAAAGAAATCTCGATCGATAAGAAGCAATTCGAATACTTGAAATTCTGGCGATGGAAAGTCAATGGAAAGACTTCTTAAAGAAAAGAGAAATCGATCGGAAGCAGGAAAATCTGAGAAAACGCAAATATCTCCCCTATCGAGTACGGAAAGAAAATCAGTTTGGCATACCGTAAAAGGGAAAGAAAAATTCCTTTCAAGGATCAGGGAGTTTCAACCAACAAGAACGAAAAGACTTTCGGTTGAAAAAGTGTAAGTACGATCTACGAAAAGAACTTTCCGGAATCAGCGGAATGATAAAATGATAAACGCCACGAAATAACGGGCGGCGAACCGGAATGGTTCGCCGCCTTACTTTATGTCCCCTACCGTTGTCTGGCGTTTCAGCGCCAGGCAACAACGCCGCCCGCCGCGAATAACGCGGCGGGCGGCTCATCACGTTGCACCGAGTGCAACTCATAACTTTGCACGAATTGCAAATCATAACCGCGCTGAAAGCGCCTTAATTCCCTTGCTCGGTGCGGAGCGTAAGCCCGTTTCCGTCGCAGTCCAGAATGATCTTTGTGCCAGCCTGCGGATTCTGCCCGACGATGAACTTCGCGAGCATGGTCTCGGCATGCGATTGGATAAACCGCTTTAAGGGTCGTGCGCCGAATGCGGCATCGTAGCCGTTATCCGAGATATACCCTACCGCACGCGGCGTGACCTCGAGCGTGAGATTTTCCTGCGCGAGACGCTCTCTGAGCCTGCCGAGCAGGATCTCGACGATCTTGTCGATGTTCTCGCGGGTGAGCGGCTTGAAGATGATGATCTCGTCGAGCCTGTTCAAAAACTCAGGGCGGAAGGAGCGCTTCAGAAGCTGTGAAACCTGTTCGCGCGCCTGCGGACTGATCTCGCCGTTCTCGATGCCGTCCATGATGTACTCTGAGCCGAGGTTGGAGGTGAGAATGATGATGGTGTTCTTGAAGTCCACCGTCCT
>CALVLR010000095.1 GCA_944340685.1 uncultured Clostridia bacterium
CGCTTCCTTGGCGCGCGTCCGCGACCCGTATTTTTTTGCAAAATAACTATCTGCGCGCATTGCAATTTCCACTCCTTAAAACAATAGTATTCCAGAGATATTACTATGTAAAAATAGGAAAAATGAGCTTTAAATAGGAAAGAGGCGTTGTAAAACGCCCCTTTTCGGTCAGATTCATCAGCGATCGCGGTGAAGAACCTCGTCTGAGAGATCGAAAAGAAATCCGTCTCTCAATCCCATTTCACGGAGAAGCTCTCTGCACCGCGCGGCACAGACCTCTGCGCGCCGGCGCGCGCCGTCAAGCCCGTAGATTTTGACCGCCGTAAGTTTATCTTCTGCGGCGTCTTTCCCCACCGTTTTTCCAAGTTTTTGGCTCTCGCCGATCTCATCGAGAATGTCATCTGTAAGCTGAAACAGCTCTCCGAGGGTCAGCCCGAACGCTTCCGCCTCTGCATGGTTTTTCCCTGTAAGATCCGCCGCCATTGCAACGGGCGCCGCCATCAGCCTGCCCGTTTTGTTCCGGTAAATAAACTGAAGCGTGTCTTCGTCGGAATTTTTTCCCGTATACATGAGATCCGCCGATTGCCCTGCAACCATACCTTCCGCACCCGCAGCTTTCGAGAGTGTTCTTGCGGCGGCAAGATGACGGGCGCTTTTCCCTGCTTCGGCAAGTAAAATATCGAATGCGTACGACAGCAGCGCGTCCCCCGCAAGGATCGCGTTTGCCTCGCCGAATACCTTATGATTGGAAGGTCGCCCGCGGCGCATGTCGTCGTCGTCCATGGCGGGCAGATCGTCGTGGATCAGAGAATATGTGTGGATACATTCGAGCGCAAACGCAAATGCTTCCGCCCCGCGGTAATCGGCGCCGAACGCTTCCATCGAGGCAAAAAACAGGACGGGGCGAACGCGCTTTCCGCCGGAGAGTAGCGAATAACGCATGCTTTCCGTAAGCACGGTCGGCTGAAAATCCATCCGGCTGCACGCACTTTGAAGATAGTTTTCAAAATGCGTACGGTGTTCCTCATATTTTTGCTTATAAGAATTCATTTTACAATACGTTTTGCGCACGCTACCGCGTTTTTGAGCAGCATGGCGATGGTCATTGGACCTACGCCGCCCGGGACGGGCGTAATGAAGGAGGCTTTTTTGCTGACTTCTTCGAAATCAACGTCTCCGACGAGTTTTCCGTCCACGCGGTTGATCCCCACGTCAACGACAACGGCGCCGTCTTTCACCATATCTGCCGTGATAAACTTCGGCTTACCGATCGCGGCAATAAGGATATCCGCCCGCGCGCACTCCCCTCTCAGATCTTGCGTGCGGGAATGGCAGACCGTAACAGTTGCATCCGCATTCAGCAGAAGCAGCGCCATAGGCCGCCCGACGATATTGCTTCTCCCGACCACAACGGCACGTTTGCCGCGCACATCGATCCCGTATCGCGTCAGAAGCTCCATCACGCCGAACGGCGTACATGCGACCGTACCTTCCTCGTGCAGCGCAAGCTTTCCGACGTTTTCCGCCGAGAATCCGTCTACATCTTTTGCGGTCGGAATGCACGCGAGGATGCGCTCTGCGTCGAGGTGCTTCGGAAGCGGAAGCTGAACGAGGATCCCATGCACATTTTCGTCGGCGGCGAGCGACAAAACAAGTTCTTCCGCCGATTTTTGCGATACGTCGGCGGGGAGGTAATGAGCAAATGAACGGATCCCCGCTTCTTCGCATGCCCTGATCTTGTTGCGGACATATACCTGTGAAGCGGGATCTTCGCCGATGAGAACGACCGCAAGCCCCACCTTTCTGCCGTAACGCGCTTCAAATTCCGCCGTTTCTTCTTTGAGTTCGGCGCGGACGTCTGCCGCGACCTTTTTTCCGTCGATCAGAATCATTTGTTGATGATGCCTCCCAAAACGCCGTTTACAAAGTCCGCAGATTTCTCCGTAGAATACTTGCGCGCAAGCGCAGCTGCTTCCGAGACGGAAACGACGGGCGGAACATCATCGCAATACCTGATCTCCGCCAGCGCAAGGAGAAGCGCGGCTTTGTCCGCCGGATAGATGCGGTAATCTGCAAAACGCGTTACATGCGCGCCGATCTCATCCGTCAGCTCGTCCCTGTGCGAAAATACCGCGTTCACAAGTTTTTCTGCAAACGCGCATTCGTCTTCTTTGAGTTTGTGTTCTTTATAGACCGAAGCGCGGAATCCCTTTTTGCCGTCTCCGCCGAACAAATCGGCAAAGACGATCTGAAATGCCGCCTCTCTTGCATCGCTTCTCATATATCTTCCTCAGATTGTGTGTATGATAACATTCCCTCCCGCAGAACGCGGAAGGGAATGCACGCGTCAGTTTTGATTTTGTTCGCCCTGAACAGGCGCCGCTTCCTGCGGAGGCTCGATCTTCCTCTGCGGGAATACGACGCTCGTCACATGCACGTCGACTTTGGCGATCTTGTATTTCGTCATGGATTCGACCATCTGTTTGATGTTCTGCTGAATGCGGAATGCAAGCTCCGGCACTTTATGGCCGTAGTGCGCAATGACGGAAATATCGACAAAGATCCCCTCTTTTTCGAAGTAGAGTTTGATGCCCTTGTTTTTGGAAGGAACGAGTTCGATGCCTTCCGTCTCCTGCAGACTCAGCACGACGATCCCGCTCACAATGTCGGCGCTGTAGGTGACCTTTCCTTTCTGTCCGTTCGGATTGTACTTGATACTTGCCATAATCCTCTCCTTTGCGGATACTATTATAGCACATATTTTCGGAATTTACTACTGTTTTTTTCAACTTTCCGCATAAACAGGCATAATTATGATGTTGCCGTCGCGGATATTCTGCTCAATTTCAAGCGCATAGAAGATTTTGGTCACCATTTCCGAGGTGAGTTCGCTGGAATTGACGAATACATTGATGTTGCTGTCGCTGATCGCGACTGCCGCGTCGGAGAACCCCATCGTTTTGATAATGGATTCCATCACCAATTCGTCCTCCATCATTTCGACAAGCTCCTGCTTGCGCTCCACGGCGGCAACGTACTCTTCCGAATCTGCCGCATAAGCGGAGATCACGCTGTCCAGCTGAACAAATTCTTCGCTGCGGGTCGAGTTGCGGTCGGCGCGATAGGTCGTGAAATAATTGACCTCGACGTCGGCGTCCACACTTGCCGTCTGCGTTCCTGCCAGCACGAAATTGAAGACCGCCGTTACGGCGAGCAGCAAGACGAGCGTAGACATGAGTGCAATTTTCTTTCCGTTCGACATAGTTTTTATCTCCTTCTCACATGATTTTACTTTTCCGCAGGGCAGACAAGCACCCTGTTTTCGGCAATATTGAGAGAGGCGGCAGCCGCCTGCGTCAGCCGAAGGCGCGTCAGGATGGCATCCTCGCCGCTGAATATCACGACAGCCGAAGCCGGTTCGCCGTTTTCTTCCGTGATCAGGACGGTCACTTCGCCCGCGCCCTCAATTCTGGATAAAAGCACAGAGAGGCGAGCCTCTTCCGTCGTCTGTGAAAAAGTCCCCGCCGCACTGCTTTCCGATGTGCGGAAAACCGCCCAGCAGAGCAACAGGAGCAGCAATGCCGCGGCAGCGATCGCAAGGATGCGCGCGGTCCTGTTTGCAAACACTTTTTTCAGGTTCATGAAATCTCCGCGTCGCAGTTGTAATACGCTTCCAACTCCGCCTCGATTTTTTCTATCATATATATATGTTCGTCCTCACCCGATATTCCGAAATCTGAGATAAGAACGGTGATTTTTTGGTAGGAAAATGTCGCATCCGTATTGCGCTCCACCCTGACGGATGCCTCTATGCCGTATTCCTCTTCCATGCGCACCATAATGGCGGCGGCGTCCTCCGCTGCAAGTTCACGCGCGCAATATGCGAGATATTCGTCGTCCTGCGCAATGTTTTCGCCGGACACAGCGAAGGACTCTTCGGCGAGCAGACTTCGGATGGGCATCAGCATTACGAAGAGGATTGCAAGTTTTGTCGCCCCTTTCAGGAATTTTCCCATTTTGCCGCTCGGGGCGATGATCGTGATCACAGCCGTAAGCAGTACGATCCCGACGATGGCGAGAATATATGACTGCATGTTAAAGAATGACCCCCGAGGAACAGACGAGCAGTACGATCGTCAAAAAATAGAGGAACGCGATGCAGAGCAGCCCGGCGACAAAGAAGCCGCAGTCACCCGCAAGCGCATTGAGGAAGGAAGAAATTTTACCCCCTACCGGTTCCGTCGCAGCGGCGGAAAGGCGCAGAAAGAGCTGAAACGCCGCAAGCAGAAGCACCGGACGAAGAATGGTTGCAAACAACAAAAATACGCAAAAAGAGCCGAGCGCATTTTTGATAAGCGAACTGCCGGCAAGCACCAGATCGATCCCGCCCGAAAGGAATCCTCCGACGATCGGGACGGATCCCGACACGAGATATTTGATCGTTCTGAGAGAAATACCGTCGTATTGCGAAGAGGCGATCCCCTGTACGGTCAAAAAAAGTGTGAACAGCCCGAGCGTAAGTCCGATCAGCCACTTATTGACGCTTTTAAAGAGCCCGCCGAGTTTTTCGCAGCGTACGTCGGGCGAGAGATTGCCGGCAAACGTGAGCGCGACCACGACGACGGAAGTAGGCAGGACAACGGCAGTGAACAATTCACAGATGCCGCTTGAAAGAAAGGCGACCGCGGGGCGGAACACGCCGGCGGAGACCGCGCCCCCGCTGGCAGCCATTAACGTAAGCAGGATCGGGTACACGATCTGCATTTGCTGCTGCATCTGCGAGATCGCGGTAAAACAGGTTTGCAGGACGTTTGTCAGAACGGCAAGCACGGCCGCGCCGACCGCAAGATAGGATACAAAGTGTATTATGTCTGACATACTACTTTGTAAAAATCCATTTTTTGCAGAATTGAGGATGCCGCACAGGACTGCAACAGCCAAAATGACAGCAAACGCAGGAAGCATCACCTTCCCCTCTTCCCAAAGAAGCGACAAAACCGCTTCCCACATCGAGTCATACTCCAAGGAAAGATCGCCGGTTACAAGCCCAGCCAACACGTCTTTGATCTCGGTCCCTTCGAATTGCGAGAGCGAGTCGAGGTATGCCTGAAGTTCATCGGTATTCAGCGCTTCGAGCAATTCGCGGACTTCTTCTTCAAGCTGATCGAGCGCCGCCTGTTCTTCCGCCGTATACGCATATGCATGGACAGATCCGCCCGAAAAACATATCATGACGAGAAGAACGGCCAATGCGGCGAGCAGAGCCGGAAAATAAGCGCGCTGCCGCCCTGTTTTAATTTGTATTTTTTTCATGCGATCAGACCTATCAGCTCTCCGACCAAACTGAGAATGCTTTCAAGAATCGGGACGGCAAGGACTAAAATCAGGATCTTTCCGCAGAATATGAGCTTATCCGCAAGGGAGTTTTGCCCGAAGTCGCTCAGGATCCCTGCGCTGAACTCCACCAGATACCCGATACCCACCATTTTCAGAAGTGTTTTTACAATGGCAGCGTTTAACCCTGTCGCTTCGGCAATATCCGAAAACAGCGTGATCGTTCCGCGAAAGACCTCGAGCACAAACAAAAGCAGAATGATACTTCCCGCGATCGTAATGACGACGGCAAGTTCCGGCTTTGTGCTTTTGACGAGGATCGCGGCAACGGCGGTCACGAACGCAATGCCGATGAGTTGAAAGATCTGAGCTGTCATGTAAGCTGAAATATGTCCCGAATCGTTTCGAACAGATCGCCGATCATGGTCACGGCGATCGTGAGCGCAATGACAAGACCGACGATGGATACAACAGTCGAAATATCGTCGCGGTCTGACTTTTTCAAGATCTGGCAGACGACCGTCACTAAAATTCCGATTGCCGCCAATTTAAAAATGATCGAGATGTCCATCAAATGATGAGGATGACGAACGCCAGCCCGGCCAAAAGTCCGAGTTTGAGATAGAGCGCCCCCCGTGCCTTTGCCTCCTTTTCACAGTCCTCTTTCTTTTGTGCAAGCGGCGCACGCTGCGCCGAAAAAAATCCGCTCTGCGAACGGGCGTCCCCTTTGCCGAGCATGGCGAAGTAATCCGTACATTCTTTCCGCTCTTCCTCCGTAAGAAATGTATGCGGCACAAGCTGATCAACACGCTCGGAATATAAGTCCAACGTTTTGCGAAAGTCGCCCGTATATTCGTATTCTTTGAGAAACTGCGGCAGCGGTTTGCGGGAGTAGCCCAACTCGCTCAGATACCGTTCATTAAAGGAATACAACTGGCAGTAAAATTTTTGTCGGTTGCGGTATCGGTTTGCTGCCAGATAACCGAGCATGACGCAGAAGGCGACCGAGCAGCCGCAGAGCAGAATTTTAAGCCACAACAACATTTCCGTCCTCACCGAAAATTTGTCCGATATGACCAAGACCGTTCAGCACGATATACCGTGAAAATAATTTTTCGGGAACATCTTTCGCGCAGGTGATATGCGCGGACGCAAACACATAGATCCCGCTCAGCACGGCGCGGCGTACCGCGGCGTAGTCCTCCGGCAGAAGCTCGTCCGTCACAATCAGATCGGGGCGCATGGCGCGGATCCCCGCCGTAAACGCAGTCAGCTTATCCGCAAAGCGGATCACGTCTGCCGTCTCCCCCAAATCGCCCGCCGAAAGCTCTCCCCTCTCGTCGCTTATCAGCGTATTCAGCTTTCTTCTGGAGCAGACAATGCGGGAAAGATCGCGCAGCAGCGTTGTTTTTCCTTCGCCCGGCGGAGAAAGTAAGATGAGCGACCGCATTTTATCGGCAAGGCATCTCGTATAGATCTCCTCGGCACAGCCCTCCACGGCGTGCGGTACGCGGATACAGAGCGAAGTAACATCGTGTACGGAGAGCGTTCCGCCGTTTTCATACACAAACGCTCCCGCGATGCCGATCCGCTCGCCCGACTGCCCTGTGACGAACCCCTTTTTGATCTGATCGGCAACGGAATACACGGAGTAACCGCTTGCCGCAAAGAGCGTGTCCGACACCTCCTGCTGCGACGGGATCAGCGCATCTTCCGCGCAGCACGCTCTCCCCTGCATGCCGAGATAACAGAAGACGCCGTCCAGATTGACGCGGAGAGGCTTGTCCGCGCGGATGCGAAGCTCGTACAGGCGATTTATGTTGATGTGCCGCACGGCTTCTGCAATGCGAGACGGAAGAAAATCCAGCATGCTATATGATATGAGAGGTCGTCCCGAAATATGGCTTGTAAATTTCCAAGAAATGCAAAAGCGTTCGGATTTCTCCGAACGCCGGCGGTTTCCCATATATCATTTTATCGTTGCAAAAAATCCCGCTGCCCCAAACGGAGCGGCGGGATCTGCCTTATCACTTATTCAATGACAAATACCGAAACACTGTTATTTTTCAGCGTTGCGCAGAGCGTATCGTCCTTGATCTCCGTTTCGGAGACGGTCGGTTCGATGTTGTGCACTTTGCCCGCGCGTACGCCGATCTCGTTGATGACGGTAACATCTTCGTGCCAGAGCGTGGTGACCGTGGCTTTCTTTTTGCCTTCAAAGCCGACAAGCTGCGCCTTCATCTTCTCGTCTTTACCGGAGACATTGACGACTTTCAGATAGATCTTGCCGTCGTCGCCCACCGTAGCCGACTGGAAAATACGCTCATTGACCTTCCAGACGTTTTTGGAAAGCACTTCGTGCCAAGCGCCGTCTTTGAAGATGTACGCATTGAAATGCTTGGTCGTATAGCGGAGCTTGAGAATGTTGCCTTCGGGACTGTAACCAAGGAATTTATCCTTGCCCATCATCTCGCAGACGGTGCGCATAAAGTCAACACGCTTATCGAAGGAAACGTCATACCCCTTGTGGTTTTTACCGTATTGGCAGCAGATCGAGAATCCTGCGTTGTCCATCGTGCCGGCATCTCTGACATCGGAGACGCCGACGCCCGCGATAAAGCTCTGTTCACCCGAAATGCGGCGGAAGGAGATCTCCACTTCGCAGTTGCCGAACTTCTGATCGTCGAGATAATACCCGTTGAACGCATCGCTCTCCTCGATGATGAGCTCGCCGTTTTCAAAGTGTCCGCCGCGGCAGTTCGGATACACCTTCCAGCCGCCAAGTCCGTCTTTGAAGGAATGATGGTAAAGTTCCTTGCCGGACTGAATATCGCGCACGGTGACGCTTGCGATCGCACTGCATGTACGGTGCCCGCCGATGAGCAGTCCGCCCGAATTGTCGTCGTCCACTTTCGAAACGTCCGTCAGCGTATATTTGCCGACGTTTGCCGCAAACATCTGCTGGACGTAATAGTTGGGGGTAAGCATGATGTCGCGCGCGTTGAACCAGATCATGTCCGGCGTCCAGCGATAGTTATAGGTCGCTGCAAAGAGCGGCGCGTAGCAGGTCATCTTGACAACGTCGGAGTTGCGTTCGCAGCCTGTAAGGAAGGCTGCCTCCGCAAGGGCAGATTTGAGGTTGTTATCGCCGTTGAGGCGGCCTCTGCCGTCGGACATCGTGTGCATTGCATACTCGCCCATGAAAACTTTGGCGCCGTCGCGGTCGTAACAGTCGTAGCGTTTGGTATTGTCGATGAACCACTGATAGGAATTGTAGACGTGTTCGTCTACGATCATATCGCGGTATTTTTCGTTGATGATCTTCCAGTTATCGTTGGAATCCTGCGGGCGAATGTCCACGCCTGCCGTCGTCACAACGGTAATGTCAAACTTTTTCAGAAGGTCGGTCATTCTGCCGTTGTAAATGTATTGGCGGACGCCGAGAAGGCAGGATGCGAAATTATCGAAGTATTCATAGCCCCAGTTTTCGTTGCCGATGCCGAGGTATTTCAGATCGAAGGGCGCAGGATGCCCCATATCCGTACGCACCTTTGCCCAATAGGACTCCTTTGGATCGGTGGAGGAAACGTCGCCCTTTGCAAAATAGATGAGGTGCGCGACGTTGTCGATGACTTCGCTCTTGAATGCGGGCGTGCCGGGCATAATGCGCTGGTACCCCGTTTTACGCTGTTCGCCCATACGGATCTGGCACAGGACGCCGCAGTGAAGAACAGGCAGAGGCGCGGCGCCGATGTCTTCGCAAAGGCAGAAATATTCATAGAAACCGATGCCGTACGACTGCATATAGCGCCATACATTGGGGATCTGCTTGCGGCTTTCCAGCGGCCCGACCGTATTGCGCCATTTATACTGATAATCGAAGCCGACGTCGCCTTCGACGACGCAGCCGCCGGGGAAGCGCAGGAATGCGGGGTGACAGTCTTTTAAAACCTGCACCATACGGGGCGAAAGTTTGCCGTTGCGGTATTTGTTGGGATCGCCCCAAGTCGTTGCGGGAAGCAGGGAGACATAGTCGATACCGATCTGCCCGTTGCCTTCAAAAATAATACACAGGCGCCCCATCGTATCTTTTTCCGCAACCACAGAGGTGGAAACCTTGATCCAGTCCCCATCGTTCCCCTCGGGAATGCTGATCTCTCCGATCGTCGTATGACGGCCGTGCGCGCCGCGGATATATACTTTTGCAACACCTTTGAACCCAAGGCGCTTTACCCACATGGAGAAGTGGTATGTCTCCTTGTTGTAGACGGGCATTCCGTACATATCGTAGCCGCCGTTGGTGTAATAGCCGGGGTTCTCGAGATGATAGATCCCGCCCACATTGAGAACAAGGTAGGAAGGATTGTTGGCGTTCATGCCGCCGACTTTGGAAATATATCTGGGACCTGCGCCGTAAATATCCCAATAAAACCAATTTGCACTGCGGCAATCCACCCAGTTTTCGCCATTGTAATCGTCGTAAGAGAAGTACTCAAATTCGAACGAATTGTTGATGACCATTTCGGCGTTGAGTCCGCCGTCTGCCGCCTGATTGATGTCTTCGAAGAAGAGCCCGTAAAGTTCTTTCGAGACGTCGACCCCTCTCTTCTTCGCATCCAACGTGAAATGTACCATGTACTTCTGAAAAACTCCTTGCCTGTTCCGCCGCTTTTGCGCGGCGCGGGACGGCACCCTGCTTGCACCATACATTATATCAGAGATTTGCGTTTTGTCAACGGTTATTCGGAAAATTTTTTTAATAATTTTCTAAAATATTTTATTTTTATGTGAAGTTAAATTTATGCTCCTCAAGATTGACATTTCAAGGCGCAAAGGCTATAATCGAGGTATGGATATTCAGATCGACCGCGCGGCAAAACAAGATATTCCGCGCATCAAAGAACTTTTGCTTCAGGTCAATAATGTGCATGCCGCAGCACGGCCCGATCTGTTCCGCACGGGCGGAAAAAAGTATTCGGAGGAGACGCTTGAAGACCTGCTCTGCGATGCGTCCCGTCCCGTATTTGCCGCACGCCGGAACGGGCGGCTGATCGGGTATGTCTTCTGTATTTCTCAGACGCATAACGGAGAAAACGAAATGCCGCATACCACGCTGTACATCGACGATCTCTGCGTCGATGAAGCGGAACGCGGGCAAGGAACGGGACATGCGCTGTATGCGTATGCTGTGGACTATGCGCGCAAAAACGGATACTACAATGTGACGCTCAACGTCTGGGAAGGAAACGAAACTGCGCTCCGGTTTTACAGGAGCCTCGGCATGAACGTGCAAAAATACGGCATGGAACACATCTTATAGAGACAAAAAAGAGGCGCATGCGCCTCTTTTTTGTCTGGAAGAAATAGATTGGAAGAAATGGATTGGATAATCTATTTTGCGGCTTTTTCGCCGAGCGCCCTGCATTCGGCGAGCGCAGCTTCATCGGGTGTGTTGTTTGCGGTCACGCCGTCGGCGATCATGACTGCGCCGTCAGCCATTGCGCGCTCCTGCCAGGTGCGCATCCACTCGCCGTCGCCCCAGTCGTAGGAACCGAACAAGCCGATCTTTTTTCCTGCAAGTCCGCTCTCTACAGATGCAAAGAAGGGTTCGAACTCGCCCTCTTCCAGCTCTTCCGATCCCATTGCCGGACACCCGAACAGGATCGCGTCGCTCGTGAGGACGTCAGCGCCTGCCGCTGAAACGGGCAGGATCTCAACTTCGGCGCCCGCACCGGACGCGCCTTCTGCCACGGCGTTCGCCATTGCCTCGGTATTGCCCGTTCCCGACCAATACACAATCGTAACTTTCATAAAAACCTCCGATATTTTTCAGCCCACATGAAAAATCTGTGTGAGCGATTTTCCGCTCTTCATCAGACGGCAGATACAAGCCGAGCAGCGTCTGTACCGTTCAAATTCCTTCTCTGCGGCAGACGGATCGGCATATACTTTCCAGCAGCCGCTGAGAATGCTGCCGTGCGGATCTTCGATAAATCCGCGCACATCGTGCAGGGGATACCCGAGAAAGACGCCGATCTCATGCGGGAAATCTCCTTTTCCGCGCATTCGTGATTTGAGTTGCGAAATTGCCTGCAAAACGCTCGTATACCGATATCCTTCGGCTGCAAGAAAAGCGTTCACCTCTTCGGAAAACAATACCTGCCGCAATTTTTCTTCATGGTACACATATACGGTCTGCCGTTCGGCGCTTGAACGCAGAACGACAAAGGAGAACCCTCTGCGGCGGAAACACCGTGCAAGCCGAGCAAGCGTTGCGCAGTCGCCCTTTCGCAGGTTGACAAGGCTCGCAGGTTTGAGCCCTGCAAACGTTACCCCGCAATGCCTGCCGATGGAAAATTCCGTTTCGCTCAAATCGTCCTCCTTGAAGTTCGCATATGCGAACTGTGCGCTTGAATTAAAGTTCGCTATTGCGAACTACATAGATATTATACGACGGATCATTCTTCTTGTCAACTGTTTTCAGTCATTTTTTTATCCGAAAACGACGTCAAGCACCATCATAAGCGCAAATCCCGCCGAGAAGTACATTCTTTTGAGGTGCCGGCTTCCTTCAAAGTGTTCTTTTCAGAGATTGAAAAATAAAATTTTTTGGGATCATGTAAAAAATGCTTGCATTTCATCGGGTTTTATTGTAAAATAAACAGGCATTTTGCAGAGATGGCGGAGCGGTCGAACGCGCACGATTCGAAATCGTGTGATGCAGGAATGTATCCAAGGGTTCAAATCCCTTTCTCTGCGCCAAACAAAAAGCCCGCTTTGGCGGGTTTTTTGTTTGGCGGGGAATAGAGAACGGAAAGGGATTTGATGGGGGAGGCGCAAGCGAGAGCGAGCGGTTTGCGCAACGGAGAAAATAAACAGGGAGCGCGGGCGCAAACTGCACACCGCGGTGCGGTGTGCACCGGGGCGCGCCGCAAAGGCGCAAATCCCTTTCTCTGCGCAAATGGTTAAACCCCGCTTTTTGCGGGGTTTTGCCTATTTTCAGCCATTTTTTACACTCAAACATA
>CALVLR010000096.1 GCA_944340685.1 uncultured Clostridia bacterium
TATTCGATTATATTCCGGATATGGAATATCTGTGCTATCAGCCTCAGGACAATCATATCCTTGCGGCGATCGCAGGCGGCGTGCTGCTCGGCGCCGCACTCGCGATCATGCTGAAAAGCTGCGGAACAAGCGGCGGAACGACGGTGCTTGCCTCGCTCGTCAATAAAAAATTCCGAAACTTAAGTGTAAGCGGTATGACTGCTGTTTTTGACGCCGTCGTCGTGTTTGCTTCCTTTTTTGTCTACAATCAGGGCATGGGGTTTACGGCAAAATTAGAACCCGTCCTGCTTGCGCTCATCTCTCTCTTTGTGACGAGCAAGGTCTGCGACGTGATCCTGCAGGGCTTTAAAGCGGCATATCGGTTCGAGATCATCACCAACCATCCGGAAGAGATCTCTGCGCAGATCATGGAAAAGCTGCATCACGGCGTGACCGAAGTAAACGCCACGGGCATGTACTCGCACGAGGATCGGGCGATGCTTGTCTGCATTATCCGCAAACGTCAGATCGGCGAATTGCAGCGTATCCTCAGGCAATATCCGGAGACGTTTGCTTCCTTTACACCCGCTTCCGAGGTCTACGGAAAGTTTTTAAAATAATAAAGCGCATTGTCCGCAGCGGTTTGGTTGTGTCTTTGTACGGGAAACGGAGCGTTTTGCTCCGTTTTTGTGTGCAGAGATTTTCCGATCGTCTGCGCTTGCCGCTGTAAAATATTTTTCGCATGCGTGTATGAAAAAAACGCATAGTGTTTCATACTGAGGGTGTGAGGTTCAGGAGGTAATATTATGCAGCAAGGGAAAGGAAACGGCGGCTTTGCGCTGTTTTGTTGTTTTATTGCGCTTGGCGTATCGGCGGCAATCGCGTTCATAACGTATCTGTTGCCGCTGATCAACGAAGACATTGCGGTAGGCGGCAATGTCATGGAGATACTCGATCTTGCGTTCAAGATTTTTGTTCTGATAGGACTCAGCACGGGCGCGCTTGCCTTCGCATTCAGAAGAGGGGGCTTTGTAAAATTTTTGGCAATGCTCTTTGTGCTTGTTTTTGTCGTTGCGATCGTCCTCGATATTGTAGGCATTATCTGAGCCGGCGTTTGAGTCCGAATGCGTTGCGGGCAGTGCATCGCGCGATAACAATTTTTTCAGACGGTAAAACGGGCAGAGCGACTTTCGCTCTGCCCGCAGTTTTTGATTCCCGAAACCTTTCAAACCCCTCAACAGAGCAAAACAGCCCGAACATTTTTTTATCACAAAGAAGTTCGGGCTATTCCGACCTGGTGCCGCCGAGCGGATTTGAACCGCTACGCCTCGCGGCACAGGATTCTAAGTCCTGCACGTCTGCCAATTTCGCCACGGCGGCATATCCGCATTATATCACGGATCGCGCCGCATGGCAAGCGATTATACTTTCTGCGTGGCGGGATGTGCCGCGGGAGCCGTCTCCGGAGAGAATGCTTCTTTGCGGCGGTCTTTTCCCCAGAAGAAGAGGGCGACGCAGCCGGGACCGACGTGCGAACCCGTGCACAGATCGTAGTATTCGATGATAATATCGTTTGCGCCTCTTTCGCGCAGCATGTCGGCGAGCATAAGAGCGTCTTTTTCGCAGTCGGCGTGCGCAATGGCGATGGTGTTGGACTCGGGGCGTACGGCGCGTTTTGCAAAGATGTCTGCGATCGTCTCGAGCGCCTTCTTTCTGCCGCGCGCTCTGCCGCAAGAGACGATCTTTGCATTGTCGCTCGCGTCCGCCTGTAAAATGGGTTTGATGTTGAGGAGCGTTCCGGCAATGGCGACGGTGCGGGAGATGCGTCCGCTGCGGCGAAGGTATTTGAGATCATCCACCGTAAAGAAGCTGTTCATTTTATAGGTGTTCTCTTTGACCCATTCCGCACAGGCTTCGGCGCTTTCACCCATGTCGCGCAGATCTGCGACCTTGATGGCGATCAGCCCTTCGCCGAGCGAAGCGTTCGCGCTGTCGAGAACGAAAATCTTGCGGTCGGGATATTCCTTTTGCAAGCGCTTTCCCGCTTCCTGTGCCTGGGCAAACGTACCGCTGACGCCCGAAGAGAGCGTAAAGAGGAGAACGTCCCGCTCCTCTTCAAGCGCGGGGCGGATCGCGTCCGCAAAAATTTCCGCAGGGAGAAGAGAAGTTTTTGCTTCAGTGCCTGCGCGCATGGCGTCGTAAAATTGTTTTGCGGTCTGCTCGAAGGGCATATCCTCGCTGAAACAGGGGCGCTCCTCCCCGTCGATGATAAAGTTGAACGAGATCACGCGGATATCGCGCGCAATACGGATCGCGTTCGGGATATTGGCTGCGGAATCGACGTAAATCGCAAACTTGTTCATAATGTTCTCCTTGGGGCGGGTTTCCGCCTGCACTTTGAAGGACGGAGTATCTCTCCGTCTCGTTATCAGTATATCATAGTTTGCCGTGATTCACGCCCTATTTCTGCCTTTTTGCGCTCTCATTTCCACAAGAGACCTTCTATTATGCCGATTTACCGCTCTACCCGCCGAATTATTGACTCTACTCACAGTAGAGTCCGGAAAAACACGGGTTTTTTGCGCATTTTTGCGTAAAATCTGAGATTTTTTGCGATCGTGTGTGTGGACGAGCCGAATGCCGCATAGGATAATCGCACAGGGGATCAAGCGAGGTAATGTATGCTGGAAATGCTTTGTGCCATTTTATGCAGGCTCTTTTTCTTTACGGGGGCGGTCCATGATGAAGGTTCCTATCCGAGGCCGCTCTCCCGCGAGGAGGAGGAAAAGTATGTGGCGCTTGCCCGCGGGGGAGATAAGAAGGCGCGGGATATGCTGATCCGTCACAATATGCGGCTCGTTGCGCATGTCGTAAAAAAATACACGGGCGCTGCCGAGACCGACGATATGATCTCCGTCGGGAGCATCGGGCTGATCAAGGCGATCGACAGCTTCGAGCCTGCCCGCGGGACGCGCCTTGCGACCTATACGGCGCGGTGTATCGAGAACGAGATCCTCATGTTTATCCGCGCAGGGAAGAAGCACAAGACAAATCTTTCGCTCTCCGATCCCGTCGGGACGGATAAAGACGGCAACGAGCTGACGCTCATGGATCTTCTCTTTGAAAAGGAAGATAAAGTCTTCGGCAGCGTAGAACAATCGCTCATGCAGGAAAAATTCCTCGCCGCGGTCAAGCGGCTTTTAAATGAACGGGAAACGGTGATCATCTGCCTTCGCTATGCGCTCACGGGCGGGGCGCCGCTCCCGCAGCGGGAGGTCGCGCGTCGGCTGAAAATTTCGCGTTCCTATGTTTCGCGCATCGAAAAGCGCGCGCTGGAAAAGCTCCGCGAGGGGCTCAGCCGCGAAGATTTTCTTGCCGACTGACCGAGGTATAATTTGAGCAAATAGACGGTATAAAAAATCGTGATTTGACGCGGCGGCACGCACGCGCTATAATTAGAAAAAAGCCAAGACGAAGAAAAGTAGTGCGGAAAACGCGCTTGCAGAGAGCGAGGGAGAGGTGTGAGCCTCGCAGTGCGCCCGTATGAAGAACACTTCCGAGCTGCAAACCCAAAGGAAACGAGTAGGGGCGCCGCAGACCGCCGCGTGAGTGCGGAAGCCCTGTTTGGGGAAAAGCGACCGCATTTGCGGTAAATTAGGTGGCACCGCGGATACTTCGGCTATTCGTCCTAATCGTCAAGGACGGAAAGCCGATTTTTATTTGCCGTTTTGCATGGGAGGGTAAGATATGTGTGCGATCTTTGTGACGACGGGCAGGAGCGTCTCTCTTGCCGACGCCGAAGCGGCGTTTTATACAACGGTTTCCCGCGGGCCGGATATGAGTTATTTCGGCGAGATGGGAGAAGGCTATGTCGGGTTCCACCGCCTTGCGATCATGGGGCTGAACGCCAAGGGGATGCAGCCGTTCCGCCGCGGAAAGAGTTTTGCCGTGTGCAACGGCGAGCTGTACGGGTTCCGCAAGGAGAAGGAGCGCCTTATCGAAATGGGGTTTGCCTTCGCGTCCGATTCCGACTGCGAGATCCTGCTCCCGCTCTGGGAGCTGTACGGCACGGAGATGTTTGCGCGGCTCGACGCGGAGTTTGCCTGTGTGCTCTACGACGGCGACAGCAAAGAATACATCGCCGCACGCGATCCCATCGGCATCCGTCCGCTCTACTACGGGTATCTGCCGGGCGGCGAGATCGCCTTTGCCAGCGAGCCGAAAAACCTCGTCTCCATCGTGAAGGGCAAGGTCATGCCTTTCCCGCCCGGGCACTATTATAAGGGCGGACAGTTTGTCTGCTACTGCGACATTGCCAAGGTCGACCATGTCATTTATGACGATCTCGAAACGGTCTGCGCGGGCATCCGCCAAAGGCTGATCGCGGGCGTGGAAAAGCGGCTGGACGCCGACGCGCCCGTCGGATTCCTTCTCTCGGGCGGGCTGGATTCCTCGCTGGTTTGCGCCATCGCGCAGAAGCTCCTCAAAAAGCCCATCCGCACCTTTGCCGTGGGCATGAAGAAGGACGCCATCGATTTAAAGTACGCCAAACAGGTTGCGGACTATATCGGGAGCGAGCACACGGAGATCTTCATGACGCGCGAAGAGGTACTGCAATATCTTGAATTTGTCATCAAATCGCTCGCGACATTCGATATTACGACCATCCGCGCGAGCATGGGGATGTATCTCATCTGCAAGAAGATCCATACCATGACGAATGTGCGCGTGCTTCTCACGGGGGAGATCTCCGACGAGCTGTTCGGCTACAAATACACCGACTTTGCGCCTTCGCCCGAGGCTTTTCAGGCGGAATCGCAAAAGCGCGTCCGTGAGCTGCACATGTATGACGTACTGCGCGCGGACAGGTGCATCTCCGTCAACGCGATGGAGGCGCGCGTGCCATTCGGCGATCTGGATTTTGTCAGATACGTCATGGCAGTCGATCCTGCCAGAAAGATGAACGTCTACGGAAAGGGCAAGTATCTTTTGCGCCACGCCTTCGAGGCGGGGGACTATCTGCCGCACGATCTGCTCTTCCGTGAAAAGGCGGCGTTTTCCGACGCGGTCGGCCATTCCATGGTGGACGACCTGAAGGCGTACGCCGATGAAACATACGGCGACGACTGGCAGGAGATCGCTGAAAAATACGCCTGTCACGCCAAGCCGTTCACGAAGGAGTCGCTTTTGTACCGCGAGATCTTTGAAAAGTACTATCCTGGGCAGGCGGAGATGATCGCA
>CALVLR010000097.1 GCA_944340685.1 uncultured Clostridia bacterium
GCGGAACTCCGCCTCTCCTTCGAGGACGCGTTCGAGCTTGTTTTGAAGGGGCTTTCGCCGCTCGGCGAGGAGTACAACGCGCTGCTCAGAAAGGGACGGGACGAACGCTGGATCGACGTCTGCGAGACGGAGGGCAAGCGCGGCGGTGCGTATTCCATCGGAGTATACGGCAACCACCCGTATGTGCTTCTCAACTATCAGCCCACGACGAACAATGTATTCACCATTGCGCACGAGATGGGGCACGCGCTGCATTCCTACTTCTCCAACGGCAGTCAGCCGTACGCCAAGGCGGCTTACAAGATCTTTGTCGCGGAAGTCGCAAGCACCGTCAACGAAGTACTGCTTCTCAAATATCTCCTGCACACCACGAAGGATAAGAAGCTCAAAAAGTACCTTCTCAATTACTTCATGGATATGATCCGCACCACGCTCTTCCGCCAGACGCAGTTTGCCTGCTTCGAGCAGGAGGCGCACGCGATGGCGGAGCGCGGCGAACCGCTCAACAAGGACAATCTCTCCGAGCTCTACTATTCGCTCAACAAGAAGTATTACGGCGACGCCGTCGTACACGACAAGGAGATCGCCATCGAGTGGGCGCGCATCCCGCATTTCTACCGCTCTTTCTACGTCTACAAGTATGCAACGGGCATCACGGCGGCGATCGCCATCGCGGGCAAGATCCTCTCCGAGGGTCAGCCTGCCGTCGAGCGCTATTTCAACTTCCTCAAGGGCGGCTGCTCGACCGATCCCGTCACGCTCCTCAAAAACGCGGGCGCGGATCTCACCGACAAGGCGACGTTCGCCGCTGCCATGAAAGAGTTCGAGGACGCACTCACCGAGTTTGAAAACCTCGATTGACCGAAAATACCATAGCAACACGAAGGGGACTGACATGGCAAATAACCAGATGCCGCACAATTTAGAGGCAGAGTCCGCCATCCTTGGCTGTATCCTCATCGACGGGGATATTCAGTCCGAGCTTCTGGAGACGCTGCGGGAGGACGACTTCTATCAGGAGTCCAACCGCCTCGTTCTGGAAGGGATGAAAAAGGTGTACGCCGCGCGCAAGCCCGTGGATATCGTCACCCTGACCGATATGCTCGAACGCGACGGCACGTTGGAGCGTGCAGGCGGGCTGGTGCGCATCACGGAACTTGCCGAGATCACGCCATCTGCCGCCAACTATAAGCAGTATTTCGAGATCGTCCGCCGCGATGCGATCCGCCGCGCGCTCATCCGCGCCGCAAAGGGGATCATCGAGACGAGCACAGAGGGCACCGAGGCGCGGGAAGCCGTCGCCTATGCCGAGAAACAGATCTACGACATCTCCAAACAGGAGGATAACTCTCAGCTCGCGGGGCTTTCCGACGGCGTCGTCATCCGCGAAGTGCTCGGCAAGTTTGAAGATATTCAGGCAGACCCGAATGCCTACCGCGGCATGGAGACGGGATTCAAGCATCTCGACCGTATCACGAACGGTCTGCAGTGCTCCGACCTCATCGTCATTGCTGCCCGTCCCGGTATGGGAAAGA
This sequence comes from uncultured Clostridia bacterium, assembly GCA_944340685.1. Classification (GTDB taxonomy): domain Bacteria; phylum Bacillota; class Clostridia; order Christensenellales; family Borkfalkiaceae; genus Gallimonas. The sequence continues at coordinate 1,536 of CALVLR010000097.1, forward strand.
CGTCGCTCGCCATGAACATCGTCGAAAATATCTGCCTGAAAAAGGGCAAGACGGCGGCGGTGTTTTCGCTCGAAATGCCGCGCGCGCAGATCGTACAGCGACTTCTCTGTGCGCACGCGAATGTGAGTATGGAAAAAGCGCTCTCTGGCAAGCTCGCGCAAAAAGAGTGGAAAAATCTCATGATCGCGAGCGATAAATTGCAGAGAAGCAACCTCTATATCGACGATTCCTCCCGCGTGACGCCCGCCGAAGTGCTCTCCAAATGCCGCCGTCTCGCAGCGGCGAAGGGGGGCATCGATCTTGTGATGATCGACTATATCCAGCTCATGGGCGGATCTTCGGGCAAGGGCGATAAAAACGGCAATCTCTTCGAGAACCGCCAGCAGGAAATTTCCTCGATCACGCGCGATCTGAAGATCATGGCGAAGGAGCTCAACGTTCCCGTCATCGCGCTTTCGCAGCTGCGCCGTATCCAGACAAAGGAGCCGCAGCTCTCCGATCTGAGAGAGTCGGGCGCGATCGAGCAGGACGCGGACATCGTCATGTTCATCAACCGTCCCGACGTCACCGCGACCGCCGAAGAGCTTGCCAAGGGGCAGGCGGTCAGGGGGGCGGCGGAACTCATTCTTGCCAAACACAGAAACGGCGCACTGGGCAGGGTGCAGCTCCGCTTCCTCGGGGAATGCACCAAGTTCGTCGACGTCGACGATCAGGGCGTCTCCGATGAAGAACCGCAGCACTTCGTCCCGCCTCCCGAGGGCTACGAGAGCGCGGAAGATGTCTTCACCGACTACGGGGACGACACGGGGATCCCCGAATGAAGACGCTTGTTCTGCCGCCCGATCAGGCGGCGCTCGCCTACGCGAAAGAGCTCATCGAAGCAGGGGAAGTCGTTGCATTCCACACTGAAACGGTGTACGGATTGGGCGCTGACGCCCGCAACGACGCAGCCGTCAGGAAGATCTTTGCGCTCAAAGGACGCCCGCAGGATAATCCGCTCATCGCGCATGTGCACGAGAATTACGATATTTCCGCGCTTGTTGAAACGCCGCCCTATACCGCGGCGCTCCGTAAGGCGTTTCTCCCGGGCCCGCTCACCATGGTCTACCCTTCCAAAGGGCAGGTAAGCCCTGCCGTTTCGTGCGGGCTGGAAACGCTCTCCATCCGTGTTCCCGCTTCTCCCACGGCGCAGGCGTTCCTGCGGACGGTGAACGTTCCCGTCGCTGCGCCCAGCGCGAACCGCTCCAAACACGTTTCGCCCGTCACGGCGCAGCATGTGCTCGACGATTTTAACGGCGATATTCCGCTCATTCTGGACGGCGGTCCGTCGCAGGGCGGGATCGAGAGCACGGTGCTCGACTGCACGGGCGCGGTTCCGCAGATTTTAAGGGCGGGACTTGTCACGCGGGAGATGATCGCCTCCGTTGTTGGTGACTGCGGCGTGTACCATATGCGGGCGGGGGAGAAGCCCAGAAGCCCCGGCATGGCGTACAAGCACTATGCCCCGGGTTGCAGAACGGCTTTTTTCCGTGCTCAAAACGTGGAAGACGCCGTCCGCTGTTACGGCAGAGAGAAATCCGTCGGCGGAACGCCGTACTTTTTGGCGGAGCATGCCGTCTGCCGCACGCTCAGCGGATATGCGTGTTTTGATCTCGGGAGCACCCCCGAAGAGATGGCAGCCAATCTCTATGCGATGCTTCGGGCGGGGGAGTGCAGTGCGACGCTTCTCATCGGCATTGAACCTTGCGCGCGCGGGGGCGTGATGGACGGCGTCCGGAACCGCCTTCTGCGTGCATTCGGACAAAGCGAGGGGGATCATGAAACATAAGAAAATCATTTTTGTCTGTACGGGCAATACCTGCCGTTCTCCGATGGCGGAGACGGCGCTTCGGGAGGAGCTGAAAAAACGGAAGATCCGCTGGTATTCCGTTTCTTCCGCAGGACTTCGCGCCGAAGACGGCGCTCCCATATCGGCAAACAGCCGTCTTGTGCTTTCCGAAGCAGGGCTTCCCGTCAGCGAGAACTTTAAGGCGCGCCGGATCACGCCGAAAATGATCAGTGAAGCATATGCCGTCGTCTGCATGACGGAAGACCAGGCAAAATATCTGCGCAACGCGCCCAACGTGACGAGCATGTATGCCCTGGCGGGACGGGAGATCCCCGATCCGTACGGGCAGGATGAAAACGTCTACCGTGTTACGTTGCGCGCGATCATGGAATGCATGCCTGCGGTGATCCGCGGGCTGGGCATACAAGAATAAATGTTATAAGGGGGATCTGAACATGAAAATTGCAATTGCTTGCGATCACGGCGGACTTGCGCTCAAAACCGCTGTGACGGAGTGGCTGAGCGGGAACGGCTATGAGGTCGTCGATTTCGGGACGAATTCGTCTGCTTCCTGCGATTACCCTGATTTTGGGGTGAAGGCTGCGGAAGCGGTCGCATCGGGAGAATGTACGTTCGGCGTCGTCGTCTGCACGACGGGGATCGGCATCTCGATCGCGGCGAACAAGGTAAAAGGGGTGCGCTGTGCACTCTGTTCCGAGCCGCTCTCCGCGAAGATGACGCGCCTGCACAACAATGCAAACATGCTTGCGCTCGGCGGCGGCATGATCGGCGTGAACATGGGGCTGGAGATCGTTCAGACGTTCCTGCAGACGCCGTTTTCCGAAGAGGGCAAGCATATCCGCCGCATCGATAAAATTGCTGAGATCGAAAAGAAATATATGAAATAAAGAAGACGTTGTACTGAAATGAAGGCTTTTAAAGACAAGATACACGAATCTCTAACGTCTATCCTGCCGATCGCGCTTATCGTGCTCGTTCTCAGCGTGGCGTTTGTCCCGCTGGATACAGGCACGTTTGTGCTGTTTCTGGTAGGGGTCGTTCTGCTCATTGTGGGGCTGGGCGCGTTCATGCTCGGCGCCGATCTTTCCATGCTTGTTATCGGCGAGAAGATCGGTTCTACCATGACGCATTCGCGGAAGATCTGGCTGATCGCGCTGCTTTCGTTTGTGATCGGGATCATCGTTACGATCGCCGAGCCCGACCTGCAGATCCTTGCCGAGCAGGTACCGGCGATCGCAGAGAGAACGGCTTTGGGGAATTACCTGCTCATTCTTACCGTTGCGGTGGGCGTCGGGATCTTTCTTATGATCGGCATGCTGCGCATTGTGTTCCGCATTCCGCTGCATTTGCTCCTGATCGCCTTTTACGTCATTGCCTTTGTTCTCAGTATCTTCGTTTCGCCCGATTTCTGGGCTGTCTCGTTCGACTCGGGCGGCGTTACCACAGGTCCCATGACGGTGCCGTTCATCATGTCGCTCGGCGTCGGCGTTGCGTCTATCCGCAGCGGCAAGGGAAGCAAGAACGATTCCTTCGGTCTCGTCGCGCTCTCGAGTGTAGGGCCGATCATCGCCGTCCTTATCCTTGGCATTATCTTTGATATTCACGATGTGGAGTATGTGCTCGAACCGCTCACCGAGGTCTCGGATACGCGCGGCGTGTTTTTTGAATATCTCCATGGATTCGGAGATTATGCGCAGGAAGTTGCGATCGCGCTGTCGCCCATCATTGCCTTCTTTATCCTCTTCCAGATCGCCTCCCGCGCATTCCGTAAGCGCCAGATCGTTCGTATCATCGTCGGATTTGTCTATACTTTCGTCGGGCTTACGATCTTTCTTACGGGCGCGAACGTCGGCTTTATGCCTGTCGGCCGTGCGCTCGGGCAGGGGCTTGCCTCGCTGGAAGGGGGCTGGAAATGGCTTCTGGTGCCCATCGGCATGGTGATCGGGTTCTTCGTCGTTGCTGCAGAGCCTGCCGTGCACGTCCTCAACAAACAAGTCGAACGCATGAGCGCAGGCGCGATCACCGCTTCGGCTATGATGAAAGGGCTGTGCCTGGGCGTGTGCGTCTCGCTCGGGCTTGCCATGATGCGTATCCTCACGGGGATCAACATCATGTGGATCCTCATCCCCGGCTATGTCATCGCATTGGCGCTCACATTCTTTACGCCGCCGCTCTTTACGGGCATTGCGTTCGATTCGGGCGGCGTGGCAAGCGGCGCGATGGTCTCATCGTTCGTGCTTCCGCTCGCGATCGGCGCGTGTAGTGTGATCAACCCCACGGGCATCATGACGCAGGCGTTCGGCTGTGTTGCGTTCGTCGCGCTCACGCCGTTGATTTCCATTCAGATCCTCGGGATCGTCTACAAGCACAGAACAAGTTCCATCAAGCGCAAGTTCCTTGCGGTCGAAGACAGGGTCCTGGAATACGAGGTGAACTGATATGGCAGAAAAAAAACAGGAAAAAACGCCCCGCAAGCAGCAGGAAACGCGCTCCGTACTGCGTTCCGCCGGAACGGCGCTCGGAAGCAAGCTGACCGGACGTTCCGTAAGCAAAGTCCCCGGACGGGTAAAACTGCTTGTCAGTATCGTCAACAAGCGCGACGAAATAAGGCTGAAAGATGTGATCGACGATGTCTCCGTGGCGCTTTCCGTCACGTTCGACGGAACTGGCACCGCCCATTCCCAGGTGCTCGATTATCTCGGGATCGGAGAGACGGAAAAGTCGGTCGTGTTTTCGCTCATTCCCGAAGGGGACGAGGAGAAGATCGTGCGGGAGATCCGCAACAGAATTTCGCTGTATCTTGTCGGGCGCGGCATTTCATTTACCGTTCCGCTCACGGGGATCTCAGAGATCGTGGCAAACGGACTCACGAGCGCCGCGGCGGAAAAAGCAATCGAGGAGGCAAAACGTATGACGGAAGAAACGAGGAAATACGATCTGATCGTGGCAGCAGTTGCCGCAGGCTACGCCGAAGAGGCGATGGAGGCGGCGCGCGCCGTGGGGGCTGCGGGCGGCACGATCATCCATGCGCATTCGCTCAATAATACCAAGGCAGAACAGTTTATCGGCGTCTCGCTCTTACAGGAACAGGACCTTCTGCTCATTCTTACCAAACGGGAGGGAAAGCTTCCCATCATGCAGGCGCTCTTCGAGAAGGTCGGATTAAAGACGCATGCGAACGGCATTATTATTTCCGTGCCCGTCGACAAAACTGCGGGGATCTCCGCGGCAGATGAGACGGCTGCCGAGAACGGGGCGGAGGCATGAAGCGCCGTATCGTCTGCATTGGCGGCGGGGAAATAAAAAACCGAGAGACGCTTGCGATCGATGCGTATATAGCGGAAGAGGCTAAGAAGGCGGCGGGGGAGCGCCGCGCCTGCGGGCTTTTTCTTCCGACCGCAAGCCATGACTGTATGCCCTACTATAACACCTTCCATAAAGTGTATACGGGGCTTTTCGACATCAAGACGGACGTTGCGCTCTCTACGCGGCAGGACTTTGATCCCGAAAAGATGAAGGCAAAATTCGATCGCGCGGATTTTCTCTATGTCGGCGGCGGAGATACCGTGTTTATGATCGATCACTGGAAGAAATCCGGTATCCTCTCCTATATCCGGGAAGCGTACGAGCGCGGCGTTCTCCTTGCGGGACTCTCGGCTGGCGCGATCTGTTGGTTCGAGGAGATATATTCCGACTCCGTCATCGAAGGGGAATACGCCATGTATCCGGGACTTGGTTGGCTCAAAGGAAAAATTTCTCCGCATTACAACGAAAGAATGCTTGACTTTGACGAAGTGGTGTTGTATAATAGATTTCGCGCTTGGGGCGTTGAGAACGGCGCTGCGCTCGAATTTGTCGACGGGGAACCCGTCAGAACGATCGGGCAAGGGAAAGTGTGGGTTCTCGACGGTACAAACGGCGTCTCCGTCTGTAAGACGGAATGGAAAGCGGATCAGGCGTAAAGCCCCGCCTCGGCGATCCCGCCGTGTAAAAATAGGGATCATGCGGACGTGGCGAAATTGGCAGACGCGCAGGTTTCAGGTTCCTGTGGGAGACCATGGGGGTTCAAGTCCCTTCGTCCGCACCAACAAAAAACGGAGCTTCAGGCTCCGTTTTTTGTTTGGTATGAACAAGAAAATATGAAGGGACTTGAGGGGGGAGGCGTTTGCGGGAGCAAACGGTTTGCGTGTCGGAGTAACGGAATCAGAAAGCACGATAGCAAACTGCATCAGCCCAGAGGGCTGTGCACCGGGGCGCGCCGCAAAGGCGCAAGTCCCTTCGTCCGCACCAAAATTGGCTGAAAACAGGCTAAAATCGCTTATTTCAGCCTTTTTTCACGCTTTTTGCTAAGTAAATTTAAGCAAATTTACGCTCAAAATTCCATTTTTGGGGGCAAATTGGGGGCAAATTTTTTGGGGACAAACTCATTTTTTCGGTTTTTCATCCTCGGGAGGCGGTAGCTCATAATCGAGCTTTGCAGAGCGCCTTTCCCGAAAGAAAGGAAAGGCACAAGAAAAAATCCCTTTCAGCGGAAAGCGATTGACCGCGGAAGGGATATGTGATACAATATAAAAGGACGGCGCGAGCCGTTCAGAGCAATATGGATGCCATAGGCGGTTAGCCCCTTGGGGGGAATATGATGAGTATTCTTCCGAAAAGGGGGTGGTCGTATGGATTTTACAATCCTGCGCCTTTTGTTCTACTTGTTGGAACAGGGGTTCATCACTTCTTTCAGAGTGACAAAGGACAAAATCTACGTGATCATAAAAAAATAACCGCCCGCATAGCTGGTAACTTCAAGGGTGGCTATTTTAGCTATACTTGGGGCTAACCGCTGAACGGCAACCCTCTATTGCTCTTTTATTTTATCACCGATTTTGGCCTATGTCAATCATTTGGAAGAAATTTCTTTTGCGGATGGGGGATCCGCATTTTTTTACTTCTCAAACTTGTAGGGCGTCGTCTGATAGACGAAGTTGAGCCAGTTGTTGTAGAAGAGGTTTGCTGTGGATGACCAGTTCATATTGATTTTGGTGCACTCCTTGTCCGCGAAGTAACAGAAGGGCTTTTCGATGGGCAGACCTTTGGAGAGATCGCGTTCATACTCTTTTTTGAGTGTGTCGCGGTCGTACTCCATATGCCCGAGTACAAAAATCTGGCTGTGGTCGAGCGAACTTGCGATCGCTACGCCCGCACGGTGCGAGGTCGCCAGAATTTTCAGCCGCTGGTCCTTTTTTATGTCCGCTTCGCGCACAGTGGAATGGCGGGAATGGCACACATGAAATTCGTCTGAGATCCCGCGCATCAGCGGGTCAGGCGTATCAAAGTGCACCTTGCGGTGCGCAAATACCCCGAACAGCTTGCGCGGCAGGGGATATTTGGGAATGCCGTAGAAGTAATAGAGCGCAGCCATGGCGCCCCAGCAGATGAAAATGGTCGAGGTGACGTTGGTCTTTGTCCAGTCAAATAGTTTGCAAAGCTCATCCCAATAGGCAACGTCGTGGAAGTCCATGTCCTCCACAGGCGCACCCGTTACGATCATACCGTCGAAGTGCTTGTCTTTGACCTTTTCGAAGGGCTGATAGAAGCGTTCCAGATATTCCGCTTCCGTGTTTTTGGAGCGGTAGCTTTCGGTATGGATGAGCGTTACGTTGACCTGCAAAGGCGAATTGGAGAGAAGGCGCATAAACTGCGTCTCCGTTTCGATCTTTGTGGGCATGAGATTGAGAAGCGCGATCTCGATAGGGCGGATGTCCTGCGACGTTGCGCGCTCGCTGTCCATCACGAAGATGCGCTCCTGATTTAAAATGGAATAAGCCGGTATGTTGCGGTCTATGACGATGGGCATAAAGGACCTTCTTTGGTGATTTGTTCTGAGCGATAGAGATGTGCTTTATACGGTTTCGAGCGCCTGTGCGAGGTCGGCGATGAGATCGTCCGCGTCCTCAATGCCAACCGAAAGGCGCACGAGGTTGGGTGCAATGCCTGCCTGAACGAGCTGTTCGTCGGTGAGCTGGCGGTGCGTGGTGGAGGCAGGGTGCAGTACGCAGCTTCTGACGTCGGCAACGTGCGTCTCCTGCGTTGCGATCTTTAAATGCTCCATAAAACGCGCGCAGTCTTTTGCCGTCCCGCGGATGCCGAAGCTCATCATACCGCCCGTTCCCTTGGGCAGATATTTCTGCGCCAAGGAGTGATGCGGGTCAGAGGGGAGCGAGGAGTAGCGTACCCATTCGATCTTGGGGTGCTTTTCGAGGTAAGCGGCGATCTTTTCTGCATTGCGGCTGTGCCGTTCCATGCGGAGCGCCAGCGTATCGCTTCCGAGAATGGTCAGAAATGCGTTTTGCGGGCTCATGATGGCGCCCGTATCGCGCATCATCTGCGCGCGGCACTTTGTGCCGAACGCCACGGGAAGATCGGCGTAGACAAGTCCGTGGTAGCTCTCGTCGGGAAGGTTGAACGCGGGGTAGCGCGAATTCCCCTTGAAAGGGAATTTTCCGCCGTCCACGATCGTGCCGCCGAGCGCCGCCGCGTGCTCGTCCATATATTTGCTTGTCGAATGGACGACGATGTCCGCACCGAAATCGAGCGGACGGCACAGAACGGGCGTTGCAAGCGTATTGTCGACAATGAACAGCACGCTGTGCTTTTTACAGATCGCGGAGATCTTATCGAAGTCGAGCACGACGATCGTAGGATTGGAGACCGTTTCGCCGAAGACGAACTTCGTCTTGTCATCGATGAGCGCTTCGATCTCTCCGGCAGGGGCGTCTGCGTCGAAGAAACGCGCCTCAATGTCGAATTTTTTCAGCGTTGTCGAAAAGAGATTGAACGTCCCGCCGTAGATCTCGCTCGACGTCACGATATTGTCGCCCGCCTCGCACAGCGTCATCGCCGTAAGCAGGATGGCGGACATGCCGGACGCGCAGCCGATCCCGTATGCGCCGCCTTCCAGCGCCGCAACTTTCTTTTCGAGTACTTCCACGGTGGGGTTGGCCAGGCGGGTATAGAAAAATCCGTCGCGCTTCAGATCGAAAAGATCTGCCATGACCTGAGAATCGCCGTAGAAGAACGTTGTGCTCTGTACGATGGGCGGGATGCGGCTTTCGCCCGTTTCGGGCTTCCAGCCCGCCTGTACGCAAAGGGTGTCAATGTTGTAATTTTTATGGTTCATGGGAATACCTCACTGGTTGCCGAGTTCTTTGATCGCTCTGTCAAGTGCGCGCTTTTGGTCGCGTTCGGCAAGCGCCTTCTTCTTGTCGTAGGTGTGTTTGCCCTTGCACAGGGCGACTTCAACTTTGATGAGCGCGTCTTTGAAGTAGAGTCTGAGCGGAACGAGCGTATAGCCGCGCTCGTTGACCTTGCCCACGATCCTGGAGATCTCCATGCGGTTGAGAAGGAGCTTTCTCTCACGCCGCGAATCGCGCGTAGAAAATGCGCCGCTCTTATCGTAGAGGGCGATATGCATGTTTTTAAGGAAGACCTCGCCGCCGCGGATCTCGCAAAAGCTCTCCGAAAGGGAGGCTCTGCCCTCGCGGACAGACTTGACTTCGCTGCCTTCCAGCACGATGCCCGCTTCGTATCTGTCTTCAATAAAGTACTCAAAGGAAGCGGATTTGTTGATAGCGATCGTTTTCACAGACATATTATAGCATTGAAAACTTGTAAAATCAAGATTTTGCAACCGGCTGGCGCCGCTTTGCCTTTTCCGCGGGAAAAAGCAGTTATATGTTTGAATGCGGCGCGCAAAAACCCTTGCAAACAAGTTTTCGCTTGTATTATAGCACAGCTTTTCCGCAAATCAAACAGAATTACAGGATTTTTTCGAGGAAGAGAAAGTGTACGCGCCGCGCGCCCCAATCGACGCCCGAAACTTTTACCCGAACGCTCTCGCCGAGATGAAAGCTGTTCCGCGTTCCGCGCAGGGTGAACCGCGTTTCGATAAATTCGTAGCTGTCGTCCGGAAGCGTTTCAAGCGGAACAAGTCCTTCGATGGTGTTGGCAAGTTCAACAAACACGCCGAACGACGTCACGCCGGAAATGGTCGCCTCGTATTCCTCGCCGATTTTATCCTGCATGTACGCCACGGTATAGAGGGCGTCTACATCGCGTTCTGCTTCGGTCGCATTGCGCTCACAGGCAGATGACTGCGTCGAGGCGTCCACGACAAATTTTTTGTATTTTTCGCGGGTTTTTTCTGCGTCGAGAAAGCTTTCTTTGATGATGCGGTGGATGCACAGATCGGGATAGCGGCGGATGGGGGAAGTGAAGTGGCAGTAGCAGTCGGAAGCAAGCCCGAAATGCCCCACATTTTCGGGGGAGTATACCGCCTTCATCATGGAACGGAGCATCACGCGGTTGACGAGGGAATAGAGCGGCGAATCCTCCAAAGAGCGCAGAAGATCCTGGTAATCTTTGGGGCTGACCTTGGAAGGGTCGAATTTTGCATGCACACCCGCTTCCAGCAGGAATGTGCGGAAATCTTCCGCCTTTTCTTCGCTCGGCCGCTCATGGATACGGTATACAAAGGGCATTTTGCGCTCCGTCATGATCGTCGCAACGCTCTCGTTTGCAAGCACCATAAATTGTTCGATCATCTCGTGAGAGATGGTCCGCTTGTAGTCGGGGATAAAGATCTTGCCGTCCTCGTAGAGGATCTTTGCCTCTTTCACATCGAGCGCAACGCCGCCGCGCCCTTCCCGTGCCCGCTTTAAGATCTTGGTCAGTTCGACTGCCGTCTCTACAAATTCCACAAGGTCGGGATAACGGTCGCGCGCCTCGCGGTATCCTTCCGCGATCGCAGTCACGTCAGTGTACGTCATGCGGTGGCGAGAACAGATAATGGATGGCGCGACGCTTTGTTCGAGCACCTTTCCGTTTTCATCCACCGTCATGAAGCAGGAGAGTGTGAGGCGAGGCACGCCCTCGTTGAGGGAACAGATGTTGTTGGAGAGCGCGGTGGGGAGCATGGGGATCACGCGGTCGGGAAAATACACGCTCGTGCCGCGGGCAAACGCTTCTTTGTCGAGTACGCCCTGCCATGTTACATAATGCGTTACGTCGGCAATGTGTACGCCGAGGTAGAACTTTCCGTTTTCCTTTCGGATGGAGATCGCGTCGTCAATATCGCGCGTGTCTTCGCCGTCTACGGTAATGATCAGACTGTCGCGGAGGTCAATTCGCCCTTCTGAATGCGCAAACGGGTCGCGCGCTGCCTGACGTTCGGCTTCTTCGAGCACTCCGGCGGGAAATTCTTCGCGCAGGTTGTGAGAACGGATGAGCGCTTTTTCCTCTACAAAGAAGTCTCCGCCTTCGCCCAGAACTTCCACGATCTCGCCCTTCGGCATGCGGCCTTCAAAATTATAGACGCGCACGACGACTTTTGTTCCGCCCGCGGCGCCCTTGCAGCGGTCGCTCGGAATAAAGATGTCGGAGTGGAATTTCTTTTCGTCGGGGTGCACATAGCCGCCGCTTCGTTCCCGCTGGAAAAGACCGACGAGCCGTTCACACCCGCGCTTTAATACCGCGAGCACTTCTCCTTCATCGCCTTCCCTGCCGCCTTTCCGGAAGGCGAGCACGGTGTCGCCATGATACGCGCCCTTTAAGGCGCGGTGGGGGACGAACAAGTCGTCTGCCGTCGGATCGTCGGGAACAAAGAATCCGAAGCCGCGTTCGTTGCCGGAGATGGTGCCGCGCATGGCGCCGAACTGCTGCGCCGTGCCGAAGCGCCCGCGCAGATCGCGCAGGAGTTCGCCCTCACGGCAGAGAGAAAAAAGCATGTCTTCAAGTCCCGAGGCGGCTTTTCCTTTGAGATGAAGTTTTTTTGCGATCTCCTCGCCCGTCAGAAGGGCGAAGGAGCCGTCTTTGATTTTTTGAAGTAAAGTTTGTCTTGCGTCCATAAAATGCCGTCTATTCGATTATGTGTATTTTTTCGGCTTTTGACCGTAGTTAAGAAAAACGGGCTGCATTTCGCCGCCCGTTTCCGTTTCTGTTCAGTTCGATGTGAGCACATCTCCCCAGATCTGCGGGATCTGCAAGATGAAGAAGATGACCGCGAGCACCGCAAGTACCACAAGACAGATGATCGTCCACATTTTGAGTTTGGATTCGAGCGAGCGGCCCTTATTTTTGCCGTAGAAGGTCTCGCTCGAACCGCCGAGCGCGTCGATGCCCTGAGAGTTGCCGGGCTGGAGCATGACGAGGACGATCGCCGCGATCGCTGCGACCGCCATGAGTGCGATCAGCGTATAGTTGACCGCGTCATAAACATATTTAAGTTCCGGAGGATTGAAGGTAGCGACAACGAGTAAATTCAACACAGTATTTTCTTTCCTTTTTCTGAAATACGAAAAAAAGTATAGCATATCCGCTTGAAAAAGACAACTTTTTTTGTGCCTGTTTTAAAAATCTTTCCGATCGTC
>CALVLR010000098.1 GCA_944340685.1 uncultured Clostridia bacterium
AATCCGCTTTTTATTATACTAAGGAAGCGTTGTCTGCAGCGCGTCCATCATGCTGATATGGCTCAGTAGGTAGAGCACGTCCTTGGTAAGGACGAGGTCGCGGGTTCAAATCCCGCTATCAGCTCCATTGGCGAACACCGAAGAAAACTTCGGTGTTCCTTTTTTTATCGCGATAGCGGGATACCGAAATAACGTGACGCGATTGCGCCTGCGGCGATCAATCGCTATTCCATCGCTTCGCTCCTTACAAATCCCGCTATCAGCTCCATTGGCGAACACCGAAGGAAACTTTGAAGTGAACCCCAAAGTTTGGACAAAAAATATTAGATTGTATGGTAATGAGTTCGGTATTGCACCGGACTCATAATTCTTACTTTGATTTCTCTTTGTTCTCTTTTTTGCCAAACGTGATCCGAATCGTGCCGTCCTCTTGCCGCCTGCACTTCCCGCCTTCAAAATAATAATGATCCCGACCGGTTTCTTCTTCTTTCTTTTCTAATTCTTCTATTTCTTCATCCGGCTTAATGTCTTCGACCTCCAAACATTCACAACTTCTTGTCCCGAATCCGGAATACAGATAATTGATATATAAATGGCAAATATCATGGACGGCGCTGCCCTTTTTTCCGCAAAGACGGCGCTCAAGTGTTTTGCGGCTCACTTTTCCGTTGTAGTTATCCAAAAAAAACATCTGACGATAATCCATATCATCGTCAAGCTTTAATACAATATATCCGTCTTTTATCACGCGGCAATAATCGCAGCCGGACAATTCCAGCTCTTTTTTGAGATTCAAATGAATCTCGACAATTTCATGGCTGTAAACGGCAAACCCCTCGCAATTTTCAAAATCGAGTTCGATACTTCTTATCAGGGACTTCTTAATACGATTCAGATACACGACATGGTCGTAGCTTGCATACGGCTCGAAAAAAGGGTTCGGAATGTATTCCAGACATATCGTATGATTTTCAGTTTTAGAAATGATGTTGCCGAATACTGTTGTATGAAAATTATTTTTATCAAAGAAACGGATGCCTATCACTCCGCCTTCCGTATTCAGTCTGTTTTCAATATAGCTTTTCCTATCCGTTTTAAATTGTTTGGGATCATATACGAAAGCGTCCGCATAGATCATTTTCGGCTTTTTCTGAAGATTCAGCTTCATGACCCCGCTTTCGGCTGCCGCGCAAAGTTTATCTCCTGCAAGGATCAGTTTATCATATAATCTGACAGAAATATCATCGATTTCAGCACCGCTGATGGGAATATAATCGCCATTATCAAAAAGAAGCAGCGCAAAAGAAATATCATCTTTATGATAAACTTTTTTTGGCGCTTTATATTCGCGCATACCAGATACCTCCGAAACGTTCTTATTCCATATTATACATAAAATGATAATGATTGCAAGTGTTTGCGTGCTGCTTCAGAAAGAATCCGTTCAAAACAGGTATATAATTTGATTTTTGTAAAATCTTTCCGTCGGCGGGGGCGAATCGCTTGTCTTTTTTGAAAAAAAGTACTATAACATTCGTCGGAAAAAAGACGGAGCCTATTATGGACGGCAGCGTAAAAAAAACCATCAAACATACTTACGGGCTGACGCTCTGGAACACAGTCAAGAGCCATGCGGTGCTCATCATTGCAGTTTTAGCGGCGGCGGTCACCTGCGTCTTAGTTCCGCCCGACGCGGCGTACGCAGACTATTTCAATTTGGATACTCTTTCGTGCCTGTTCTGCACGCTGCTTGTGGTCAACGCCCTCAAACAGCGCCGCTTTTTTGAATGGCTCGCGGTGAAAATCGTGACGACGTTCGGCAATATGCGCCGCGTGACCTTCGCGCTCGTTTTTGTTACCTACTTCGGCTCGATGATCATGGCGAACGACATGGCGCTCATCACCTTCCTGCCGCTCGGATATTTTGTTCTCTCTTCGTGCGGGCAGAACAAATATACGGCGTTCGTATTCGTCATGCAAAACGTTGCGGCAAATCTGGGCGGCATGCTCACGCCCTTCGGCAATCCGCAGAATCTGTACCTGTATTCCTATTACGCGATCGGCGCGGGTGAATTTTTTGCGATCATGGCGCTGCCGTTTGCCGCGGCATTCCTGCTGATCGCGGGAACGTGCTTTATCGTAAAACCTGTGCCCGTCACACTTGAAGCCCAGCCTGTTGCCGCGCCGCCCGTGTGGCGGACGGTCGTGTATATGATCCTCTTTGCGCTCTCCGTGATGATCGTCTTCCGCGTCTTCCCCTATTGGATCGGGCTGATCGCCGTCACGCTGGCGGTCCTTCTGCTGGAACCGAAGGCATTTCTCTTCGTCGATTACGGGCTGCTCCTCACATTCTGCGCCTTCTTCATCTTCTCCGGCAACATGGCGCGCATTCCCGCCGTCAGTACGTTTTTGAGCGCGCTCATCGGTTTTTCGCCCCTGCTTGTGGGAACGGCGACATGCCAGGTGATCAGCAACGTCCCCTCTTCCGTACTGCTCTCGCGCTTCACCTCCGATTACAGACACCTGCTCATTGCCGTCAATATCGGCGGACTCGGCACGCCCATTGCCTCGCTTGCGAGCCTGATCACGCTCGGCGAATACAGAAAACATGACCCGAAGGGAACATGGCGGTATCTGGCGCTCTTTTCCCTCATCAACTTCTCCTATCTTGCAGTTCTGATCGGAATAAGCTATCTGAACGATCTGATCCTGATATAAATGCCGAACGGACGCCCTCAACGGGCGTCCGTTTTCGTGCTTAATACCAATCGTGCTTTTCGCCGCGGTCGAGGGCGGCAATCCTTCCCATCTCTTCCTCCGTCAGAGAAAAGTCAAACACGGAGAGATTTTCGCGGATATGGTCGGGATCGGAAGACCCGACGACCGCATTTATGCCGCGCTGAAAGTGCCAACATAAGATGATCTGCGCGGGCGTCTTTTGGTGCGCCGTTTGCGCCTTTTTCAGGAGCAAATCCCGACATCGAAACTTCCTCAGCGGTATGCCTTTTCAAACACGCCCGCACAGTCTTTATCGTTCATCTCGCAGGGGTTGGCGAGGAACAGACCGCCCATCGTTTCGCGCGCGTTGACGGCGAGCGTCATGCACTCGTCCTTTGTGATGCCGTAGTCGCTCATCTTCAGATCGTCTACGCCGCACGCCTTCTGCAAGGCGATAAGGGCGGTGAGGAAATCCTCGGGTTTGTCGGCGTCAGCCATACCCATTGCGCGCGCCATTTTAATGAACTGCCCGTCGCAGGCATGTCTTTCGATGAAGTAGCGGGCAAATTCCACGGAGATCATGATAAGCCCCGCGCCGTGCGGCAGGTTGTGGTGATAGGCGCTCATCGCGTGCTCCATGGAGTGCTGCGCCGTGGTGGAAGTCAGCTGCATGGTGATGCCCGCGACGGTGGAGCCATAGGCGACATGTTCGCGCGCTTCAATATCGTTTCCGTCTTTGACAGCACGCGGCAGGTATTTGGCGATATTTTCGATCGCGGAGAGCGCGATCGCCTCGCTCAGCACGTTTACGCCGCTCGACATCATAACTTCGGTATTGTGGAAGAGCGAAGTTGAAAGTTATCATAATATCCTCCTTATAACTGATCATGCCTCTATTTTCTTTATGACCTTTGCCGGAACGCCTGCGACGACGGAATACGGCGGCACATCTTTGGTGACGACCGCACCCGCGGCGATCACGGCGTGGTCGCCGACCGTAACCCCGGGGAGCACCGTCGCATGTGCGCCGATCCACACGTTTTTCCCGATGCGGATGGGCGCGGGATACATGCTCCCCCGCTTTTCGGGGTCAAGATCGTGATTGAGCGTTGCCAGCACCACCTGATGCCCGATGAGACAGTCGTCGCCGATCGTAATGCCGCCCTGATCCTGAAAACAGCAGCCGCTGTTGAGAAACACGCTTCTGCCAAGCGTGATGTTCTTGCCGAAATCCGTATAAAAGGGCGGGAACAGCCCGAAGCCCTCGTCTACCTCACTCCCGATCAGCTCGGAAAAGAGCGCGCGGAGCTCCTCCGCCGTATGAAAAGCGCCGTTGATCTCCGCCGTGATCCGCTGCGCCTGAAGCGCCGCGTCCAGCATGAAGCGGTGCGCCTCGCTGCCCGCCGTAAGATATTCTCCCCGCGCAATACGCGCCTTGTATTCCGAGATGTCCATATATCTTTTCCTTCCATGATCATTATATAAGCGCCCGCATGGTATGTCAAATATTTATATTGCATACCATACCATAGTTGACAGCTATGGGTCCCTGTGATATACTGTTGAAAAAGGAGTGGCAGTATGGAGTTGAGAGAACTTCGCTATTTTCTGGCGGTCGCGCGGGAAAAAAATATAACAAAGGCGGCGGAAACGCTGTACATTTCGCAGCCTTCTCTCTCCAAACAGATGCAGGATCTGGAAAAAGAGATCGGCTCCCCCCTGTTTGTGCGGGGAAGCCGTTCGATCACGCTGACGGAGACGGGAATGCTTTTAAAAAAACGTGCGGAGGAGCTGATCGAGCTCTACGAAAAGACGGAAGCGGAACTTTCCTCTCTTGATGAAACCGTCTGCGGAGAGGTGCGCGTGGGCGGCGGCGAAAGCTACGCATTGGAGACGGTAATGCAGGCTGCAAAGGTCGTGCAGGAGAAATATCCGCTCGTTACCTTCCGCTTTTTCAGCGGCGACGCCTACGATGTTTCGGAAAAACTTGAACGCGGACTTGTGGACTTCGGCGTTATGGTCGATTTGGCGGACATCGCGCAGTACAGCGCGCTGCGCCTGCCCCTTTCCGACCGCTGGGGCGTGCTCATGCGGCGAGACAGTCCGCTCGCCGCAAAAGAAGCGATCTCCCCCGCCGACTTGATGGGACTTCCCCTTCTCTGCTCGCAGCAGATGCTCGAAAAGAAGGGCGTCATCGGGCAGTGGCTGCGCGCCGCGGGGCGGCTGAACGTGCGCGCGACTTACAATCTCGTATACAATGCCTCGCTCATGGTGCAGGCGGGCATCGGCTATGCCATAACCCTTGAAAAGCTCATCAATACTTCGGGCGACAGCGCGCTCTGCTTCCGCCCGCTTGTGCCCGAAGTCAGAACGCCGCTCGACCTCGTCTGGAAAAAACACGCGGTGTTTTCCAAGCCATCGCAGATCTTCCTCGAAAAATTGCAGGAGCTTGCACGCTGAGCCTCAGATCGTCCTGAACCGCCCGAGCGCCTTCATGATCTCCACATACACGAGCGGAGAGAGGGAGAGCGCGATCATGAGGAGCCAATGCCAGATCCCGAGCGGCACCAATCCAAAGAGCTGCGCAATGGGCGGCACGGCGGTGATGAGCACCATGACGGCGGTGCCGAGAAGCGTCGTCCCCACGACGAGGCGGTTGACCCCCATGCCCCGCCGGAACGCCGAAAAACGGCTGCGGCAGTTGTAGACGTGTACGATAGTCGTCAGTCCCATTACAAAGAAGGTCATCGTCTGTGCCACCGCCGCGGAGGGCGCAAGCCCCCCGATCGGACAATACAGCCCCACGCACATGGGAATGAGCGTGGCCACGGTGAACACCGCCGTGATCTCGATGATCTTCACGATCAAGCCGCCTGAGAAGATGCTTTCTCCCTTCTTTACGGGCGGTTTTTGCATGATGTCGGGGTCAGCCCGCTCCAGGCAGAGACTAAAGCCCGGAATGCCGTCGCACGCGACTTTGATGATGAGCAGCTGCAATGCCGTAACGGGCGATCCCCAGCCGAAAATCAGCGAGAGCAAGACGATGGTGAGCGCGGAGAAGTTGCAGCCGAGCATGGAATAGAGCGACTTGCGGATGTTGGAATATACCCGCCGCCCCTCTTCCACGGCGGTGACGATGGTGGAAAAATTGTCGTCCAACAGGATCATATCCGCCGCCTCTTTGGCAACGTCCGTCCCCGACCCCATGGCGATCCCGACGTCCGCCGCCCTGAGCGCGGGCGCGTCGTTGACGCCGTCGCCCGTCATGGCGACGACTTCCCCCGCCGCCTGAAACGCCTTGACGATACGGATCTTATCTTCAGGCGAAGTGCGCGCAAACACGCGGCAGTCTCCGATGACGGCGGCAAGCTCTTCGTCGGAGAGCGCATGCAGCTCCGTGCCGTTCATGATCTTCTGCCCCTCCTGCAAGATCCCGATGCGCTCCGCGATCGCCCTGGCGGTCGTGAGGTGGTCGCCCGTGATCATCACCGTCTTAATGCCCGCCGCGCGGGCAGTCGCAACGGCGCGGGCGCTCTCCTCGCGCGGAGGGTCGATGATGCCGACAAGCCCGCCGAGCGTCAGATCGCGCTCTAAGGCGTCGGCGTCAAACGGGGGCTGTTCGGAATAGGTCCGATACGCGACGCCCAGCACGCGGAGCGCCGCGGCGGCAAAGGCGTTGTGTACGGAGAGGATCGCGCCCTGCGCCTCGTCGTCCGGCGTCAGGCGGATGCGGTCGATCGCGCCCTTCGTGACGGAGAGGTACCCGTTCTCCGTCCGATAGAGCACCGTCATGCGCTTGCGCGCGGAGTCAAACGGGAGCTCGAAGAGCTTTTTCATGCCTGCCATGTCCGGAACGCCCTTTTCTTCGGCAAAACGGACAAGGGCGCGCTCCGTGGGATTGCCCACGTTCTTTCCCCCACCCATGTCCGCGGAGGAGGCGAGCAAAAACAGCGATACGACCCTCTCCTCCTCTGCGGTGAGCGGCTCCTGAGCGCCGTGCGGCGCACCGCCCGCCGCCCAGATTTTTTCGACGCGCATTGCGTTTTGCGTGAGCGTTCCCGTCTTGTCTGAGCAGATGACGGAGATGTTCCCGATCGTCTCCACCGCCGTCGGCGTGCGGACAACGGTATTCTTTTTCGCCATGCTCCCAACCCCGTAGGAGAGCGCGATCGTGACGACGACGGGCATGACCTCTGGGATCGCCGCGACAGCGACGGAGACGGCGACCATGAGCATATCGGGCACGGGCAGCCGATACAGCCAGCCGATGAGAAGCGCAAGAAGCGCACCTGCAAAGGCGATCACGGAGAGCACTTTCCCGAGTTTCTGCATGCGGACCTGCAACGGAGAGAGCTTGGTCTTTTCATGCGCGAGAAGCCCCGCAATGCGCCCGATCTCCGTCTCCCCGCCCGTTCGGCAGACGACCGCACGCCCCTTTCCGCTGACGGCAAGCGTCCCTGAAAAGAGCATATGTTTTTGGTCGGCAGCGCCCGCTCCGCCCACGGGCAGAGCGGCGGCGTCTTTGGCGGCAGGTTCGCTCTCGCCCGTAAGGAGCGACTCATCGGCGGTAAGCCCCGTCTCTTCGAGAAGGCGGGCGTCGGCGGGAATGCGGTCTCCGCTCGCCACGAGGATAATATCGCCCGGGACGAGCAGTTCGGAATCTATCCTCTGTGCGGCGCCCCCGCGCACCACGGTACACATCTGACGGTCGTACACTTTGAGCGATTCGACGGACTTTTCCGCCTTGACCTGCTCCCGCACAGAGAGAACGATATTGAGAATGACGATGAACGCGATGACGATCGGCTCGGTGAGATTATCGGGATGCGTCGTGAGCGCAAGATACAGCGAGAGCGCAAACGCTACGCAGAGAATGATGATCGTGATATCCCTGAACGAGCCGAGAATATGCATGAGGATACTCTTCCGCTTCCCCGAAGCCAGCACATTTTTCCCGTATTTTGCAAGGCGCGCCGTCGCCTCCTCCTGCGAAAGTCCCCGCTCCGCGCTGTCGCCGAGCATTTCCAAAAGCTTTGCCTGCGGCTGCTGTTCGTACACCCCTCTTCCTCCTCTGGTTTTTTTGACAAAAAAAGGAGCCAACAGATCCGACCACAAAGACCTACGGCCGACCGATTGACTCCGAACGCACC
>CALVLR010000099.1 GCA_944340685.1 uncultured Clostridia bacterium
ATTCTCCTGCCCGAAGAGAAGAGGATCCCGAAGATCAAGATCCTCTCCACGGCAGACATCTTCGCTGCGGCGATCGAGAATGTCTACCTCGATAAGCCGATGAGCAAGATTTACGACTGAGCATAAAGCAGATGACGCGCGCCGCCTGCCGCGGCGCTTCCCGAAAATGGGCGGAGAGATGTTTCCGCCCGTTTTTTAGAGTAAACAGGCGCAGAGGTGATCTATGTTTCTCATCGTCGGTCTCGGCAATCCCGAGGAAAAATACTTCAAGACCTTTCATAATATGGGCTATCTCGCCGCGGGGGACGCCGCGTCGATCCTCGGCGCAAAATTCAGGAAAAAGGAATGCGAGGCGAGCGTTGCAGAGGGGTACGTCGGCGAGGAGAAGGTGATCGTCGCCCGCCCGCTCACCTATATGAACGCCTCGGGGCGCGCCGTCAAACAGCTCATGGCGCGCTATAAACTTACGCCGGAAGAACTCGTCGTCATCTACGACGACTACGATCTTCCCAAGGGGCATGTCCGCATCCGCCCGTCGGGGAGCGCGGGTACGCACAACGGCATGCGCTCGGTCATCGCCGAGACGGGGCTCACAGAGTTTGCCCGCATCCGCATCGGCATCCGCGACGCCGAGGTGAATATTCCCATCATGGGCTATGTGCTTTCCGAGGTGAAGAAGGAGGATTACGATCTCTTCTCCGGCGCCTGCCGCCGCGCCGCAGAGGCGGCGGTCGCACTCGCGAAAGGGGAGCGGCTCGATCTTGTCATGAACAGGTATAACGGATGAGGGATTTTTTTCAGGCAGAATATCTGAACGGAGACTATCCGCTTCTGGCGGCGTCGGTGCACAGCGGCGTGCCGACCGCCGTGTTCGGGGTCTCCGACGCACAGAAATATCTCATAGCCTCGCTCTTTGCGGGGCGCGTCGTCTATCTTGCGGCGGACGCGCTCACGGCAAAGCGCGCACAGGAGAGCATTTCCGTCCTCTCGGGAAAGAAGGTCGCGCTTCTTTCTGCCAAGGACGAAGTGCTCACCTTCCGCAGGGCAGGCTCGCGCGAGGCGCTCTTCCGCCGTCTCACCGCCCTCTATGAGTGGCAGGCGGGCGCGGAGGTCCTGGTGTGCGATGTGGAGGCCGTCTGCCAGCTCGTCCCCAAAAAGCTCACCGTATTTCAACTGGAGGCGGGAAGAGAGACGGATATGCGCGCGCTCATCGGCGCGTTGACCGAGGCGGGTTATGTCCGCGACGCCGCGCCCGAGAGCAAGGGCATGTTTGCCGTGCGGGGAGACGTGCTCGACATCTATCCCGTCAACAGCGAGCATCCCGTGCGCATCGATTTTTTCGGCGACGAAGTGGAGAGCATCAAGCCGTACGACGAAGTGACGGGGGAGCGCTATCCGCTTTTGCCCTGCATCGACATCGTTGCGGCGACGGACGCCGTGTACGGCGAAGGGGAACGGGAGCGCGTGGCGCAAATGATGCGCGCTATGGCGAAAAAAGCATCTTCCGCCGGAGCGTATTCGCGCATGGCGGCGATCGCCGCCGACGTTGAGAGCGGAACGCCCACCGACTTTGTGCTGCCCGTGTTGGAGAATGCCGCCGACTTTTTCTCGCTCCTGCCGCCTGATACGCTGCTCATCTTCGACGAGAGCAAGCTCGTCCGCGACAAGATAGACGGTCTGTATAAGGAACACTATGAGCGGTATTCCGAGCTTGAAAAAGGGGGCGAAGTCTTTCCCTTTTCACGCGATCAGTACGTTCCCGCCGCCCGTATGGAGCGGTTCACCGACTTCCGTACGCTCGCGGTCCAGACGTTTGCAGGCAGCATCGGTTTTTTCGATCCGCTGAAAATTTTTAATCTTACATCGACGCCGGCGCGGCGCTATCAGGGTTCCATGCCTGACCTCATCGTCGATCTGAAAGCGTGGAAGCGGACGGGCTACCGCGTGATCATGTACTGCGGCACGCCCGAACGTGCGGCAAAACTCAGAGAGACGCTCACCGAGGAGTATCTCACGCCCGCAGAGCTTCCCGCGCGGCTGCCCGATTTCACGGGGTTTGCCGTGTGCGAGGAGGCGCTGGCGCAGGGATTTGTGCTGCACGAGTGCAAGCTCGCCGTCATCGGCTCCGGCGATCTCTTCCCCAAGAGTGCGCCCGCCCGCCGCATCAAAAAGAAGCGCGGCGATCTCTTTTTTGCGCCCGAGATCGGCGACTACGCCGTACATGAGACGTATGGCGTGGGGCGGGTCACGGGGATCCAGCGCATCGAAACGACGGACGGAACCAAGGAATACGTCTCGCTTGCCTATAAAGACGGCGACGTTCTGCACGTGCCCGTCGAGCAGATGGACGTCTTGTCCAAATATATGGGCGGCGACGCGCCCGCGCTCTCCAAGATCGGCGGCGGCGAGTTCGAGCGCGTCAAGGCGCGTGTGCGCGCGTCGCTGAAAAAGCTCGCCTTCGACCTCAAAGCGCTCTATGCCGAGCGGCAGGAGCGAAAGGGGTACGTCTTCCCCGATTATTTCGAGGAGATGGACGAATTCCGCGCGGCGTTTCCCTATGAGGATACACCCGATCAGGCGGTCTCCACCGAGGAGATCCTCTCCGATATGCGTTCCGAGAAAGTGATGGACCGCCTTCTGTGCGGCGACGTCGGCTTCGGCAAGACGGAAGTCGCGCTGCGCGCGGCGTACCTGTGTATCCTTGCGGGACGGCAGGCGGCGCTCATGTGCCCGAGTACCGTGCTCTCCGAGCAGCACTACACGACGGCGACGCAGCGCATGGGGGAGTTCGGGGTGCGCGTGGCGTGCCTCAACCGCTTCCGCACCGAAAAAGAGACGGCGGACATCCTTTCAAAACTCGCGAAGGGGGACATCGACCTCATCATCGGCACGCACCGCCTGCTCTCCTCCGACGTGAAATTCCGCGATCTGGGACTGCTGATCCTCGACGAAGAACAGCGTTTCGGCGTGGAACATAAGGAAAAGATCAAAAATTACAAGCGGGATGTGGACTGCCTCACCATGACGGCGACGCCCATTCCCCGCACGCTGCACCTTTCCCTCTCGGGCATCCGCGACATCTCCACCATTCAGACGCCGCCGCACGCCCGCGTACCCGTCCAGACGTACGTTGCCGAGGAGACGGAGACGCTCGTGCGCGACGCGTGCCTTCGCGAGATCGCGCGCGGCGGGCAGATCTTTCTGCTGTATAACCGCGTAGAGAGCATCTACACCTATGCGCGGCGGCTCGCGGAGTTTGTGCCCGAGGCGCGCGTCTGCGTGGCGCACGGCAGGATGGACAAGGCGACGCTCGAAAAGAATGTATTCGGCTTCTACCGCGGCGAGTACGACGTGCTCGTCACGACGACGATCATCGAAAACGGGATCGACCTTCCCAACGCAAACACGCTCATCGTCATCGATGCGGACAGGCTGGGCATCTCTCAGCTCTATCAGCTGCGCGGCAGAGTGGG
>CALVLR010000100.1 GCA_944340685.1 uncultured Clostridia bacterium
ATCTGCTTTGCGCCTGCGTCGACGAGCGCCTGCGCGCCCTGAACGATCGTTCCGCCTGTATCGATCATGTCGTCGACCAAAAGGCATTTTTTGCCCTCGACGTTGCCGATGATGTTCATGACCTCCATCACGTTGGCGCGGGGGCGGCGCTTATCGATGATCGCCATCGGACAGTTGAGGCGCTCCGCGACTTTGCGCGCGCGGTTGACGGAACCGACGTCGGGCGAGACGACAATGAAACTGTCGTCCACTTTATCGGCGAAATAATTATAGAGCGTTGGTCCGCCCAGAAGATTGTCGACGGGAATGTTGAAAAAACCCTGTATCTGCGCCGCGTGCAGATCCATGGTGAGAACGCGGTCTGCGCCTGCCGAAGTCAGGAGATCGGCAACCAGTTTTGCCGTGATCGGATCGCGCGAACGCGCCTTGCGATCCTGACGGGCATATCCGAAATAGGGCATCACCGCCGTGATACGGCCGGCAGATGCACGCTTTGCCGCGTCGATCATGATGAGAAGCTCCATTAGATTGTCGTTGACAGGGGCGGAAGTCGACTGGATAATAAAGAGGTCGCGCCCGCGCACCGTTTCGGCAATATGCACGCTCGTTTCGCCGTCGGAAAACTGACCGACTTCGATATTGCCGAGCGTCGTGTTCAGCTTCTTCGCGATCGCCTCGGCGAGCGGACGATTGGAGTTGCCTGCAAACAGTTTGATCTCGTTGCCGTGTGTTATCATGCCTTCTCCTCAGCAGGAATTTCTCTTGCGTACTGTTCTATTATAGACGTTTTTCAGATTTTCGTCAACCGTTCGCACGAAAAAATGAAAGATTTTACAGCGCGATTTTTCTGCACAAAAAGCGCGAAATATGCGCTTTTTTTTGTACGTATCCGATCAGTTTTCTGCCGATCGTCTGTGCTTTGCGCATAAAGCAACAAAGCTTTTGAAATACGCCTCTTTTGCAAAGCAAAACGGAATACATATTGGTTGAGGTGACGGGGCTTGCGCCTTTGGCGGCGCGCCCCGGTGCACAGCCCACCGGGCTGATGCAGTTTGCGCCCCCTCCCCGCTCTTTTCCTGCTCCGCCGCGCAAACCGTTCGCTTCCGCTCCCGCCTCCACCCTCAAGTCCCGTCACATTTCCTCTTCGGACACAAAAATATCCCACCGCCAAAAGGCGATGGGATATTTTTGGTTGAGGTGACGGGACTTGTAAAGAATGCAATATCGATCGTTCGCCTTGCCGCAATCGCGTCACCCACGACCTCTTGGTCCCTTCGTCGGAGCAGGCTTTGCTCTAACGTCGCTCGCTCCGCTCCCGCCGTCCTTTCGCCGCCGCTCCTCCTCTCCCCGAAAAAATACTCCGTCTTTTTTCGGGGGCCCCTCCTTTCCGCGTTAGCGCGCTTGTGTCGAGACCAAGAGTCTTGACCAACTCCGCTTCCAAAGCACAAAAACAGCCCACCGCTCAAAAGCGATGGGCTGTTTTTGGTTGAGGTGACGGGACTTGAACCCACGACCTCTTGGTCCCTAACCAAGCGCGCTACCAAACTGCGCTACACCTCAATGAAAAGCATATCCTATTATATCAATAATTCAAGGCGTGTCAAGCGATTTTTCACTCCCGTGTGCAAAAAATTCGCCCAAATCACAAAAATCAGCTTTTCTGCCCCGCACAAAAAACGAGGCGCCTTACCTGCAAAAAAGAAACTTCGAGACGGACCTGTAAGCCGGGTTCTGTCGAGCGCGGTCATTTATCTACGCTTACCGTCGCCGATAAGCTCAAGCGGTATTCACGGCTGTACTCGGGCGGGCAACCCATATGAATACAGCCCAACCTTGCATCGGACGGGGTTTACATGGCACGGGGCGTTACCGTCCCGTCGGTGAGCTCTTACCTCGCCTTTCCACCCTTGCCGCTTGCGCGGCGGTCTATTTCTGTTGCACTTTCCTTAAAGTCGCCTTCACCTGACGTTATCAGGCGTCCTGCCCTGCGATGCCCGGACTTTCCTCGTCGCCGCATGGGCGCCGCGGCCGCGCAGTCCGCTCGAAGCGGATATATTATACCACAAATTTTCAAAAAAGGCTTGAATTTTTCGATAAATATGATAGAATATTCATGGAATATTTTTGCGTTCAAGGAGAAGGTATGAAAAAGACTAAGATCGTCTGTACGCTCGGCCCTGCCTCGGAAACGGAAGAAATCATCTCCGCCATGGCGGATGCCGGCATGAATGTTGCACGAATCAATTTTTCGCACGGAACGTACGAGGACCATGCAAAAAAAATCGCTACCATCAAAAAGGTACGCGATGAGAAGAACATTCCCCTTCCCATCCTGCTGGACACGAAGGGTCCGGAGTTCCGCATCAAAACGTTTAAAGACGGCAAAGTCTTTTTGAAAGAGGGCGATACCTTCGCGTTTACGACCAAAGACATTGAAGGCGACGAGACGCGCGTCTCCGTCTCCTACAAAGGCATCTGCGAAGAGATGAATCCCGGCGACAAGATCCTTTTGAACAACGGCCTCATGGTGTTTGAGGTGACGGAGGTCAAAAAGCCGGAAGTGATCTGCAAAGTTGTGATCGGCGGAGAACTCTCCAACCGCAAGAGCATGTTCTTCCCCGAAAAGGAGCTTAAACTCGTATATCTCTCCGAACAGGACAAGAGCGATCTCCTGTTCGGCATCGAGCAGGGCGTAGACTTTGTGGCATGTTCCTTTGTTTCCAAAGCGCAGGACATCGTGGACGTGAGAAATTTCCTGCACGAACACGGCTCGGACGACATCGACCTGATCGCCAAGATCGAAAACCGCGCCGGCGTGAATAATCTGCAATCCATCCTCGAAGTTTCCGACGGCATCATGATCGGGCGCGGCGATATGGGCGTCGAGATCCCCTACGAGGAACTCCCCGACATTCAGAAAACCATCATCAACGCCTGCCGCCGCGCCGGCAAGCGCTGTATTACGGCGACGGAGATGCTGGAATCCATGATCAAACAGCCCCGTCCCACCCGTGCGGAGATCTCAGACGTGGCAAATGCCGTATACGACGGGTCGAGCGCCGTGATGCTCTCGGGCGAGACCGCGGCAGGGCTATATCCCGTCCAGGCAGTCGCCGCCATGGCACGCATTGCTCAGCAGGCGGAGAGCAAACAGAATTTTATCCAGGCGATCGACGAAAAAGATTACCGCATCACAGGCGTTGCAGACGCGCTCTCCCATTCAGCCTGCACACTGGCGCGCGATGTGAAAGCAAAAGCGATCGTCGTCTGCACGCGCACGGGCGGCACGGCGAAGATGGTTTCCCGCTTCCGCCCCATGATCGACATCATCGGCATGACGACGGATATCCGCAGTTACCGCAAACTTGCATTGAGCTGGGGCGTTCTCCCCATGATGAGCGAAGAATATCACTCCGTAGATGTCTTGTTCCATTTTGCGAAGTGCGCGGCACGCGATTCCGGACTGGTGAAAAAAGGAGACACGATCGTAATTACCGGCGGAACGCCCAACGGCAAAAGCGGAAATTCCAATCTCATCAACATAGAAACGGTTTGAGCCGACATCAAAAGCAGTTTTTAAAGATTTATACGACGGGGGACAGCTTGAAGCTGTCCCCCATCGTTTTATTCATACCATGGAGTGGACGGGGGAGTTATCGCAATCCCCTCCTTAAACAGCGTTGCGCAGAGTACTTCGCGCCAATTGTCGCCCTCTTCTCTTTCCCGCTTCGTGCACTGCGCTCGTGCCGAAGCTGCGCTTCGGGGTGAACTGCGGCATGGCTTCGCCATGCGGCGCAGTGACTTGTCAGGTCCACCAAAAGGGGGCGGGGCTGGCAAAAGCCAGTCCCGCCCCCTTTTGGTGGACCTGCGCAGAGTTGAACTGCGGTCTTACAAGGTTCATCTGCGGACACTACACGCTTAGTCTGTGATCGGATCTCGCCCGCGGACAGTCCACAGACAACCTGCGCCTTGGGCATACTTTCCTAAGATCCTCTTAAAGGGCGAAAGTTTTCCCCTTAAGGAGGTTCCCCACT
>CALVLR010000101.1 GCA_944340685.1 uncultured Clostridia bacterium
GGAATGCGGCGGAGGCGATCTGCAACAAGCTGGGGCTTACGGTAAAGTCTATCAGGCAGGAGAATGTTCCGTATATCATCGATAAGGATATGCCGAGTGCGACGCTGGGCAAGACCATCAAGGCAGGGAGATGTATCGGCATGTCCGCGGTCGTCACGATCGAGACGTATCAGGGGATCCTCATCGAAGAGGAGACCATCGGCAAGGTGTACGGCGAGGGCGACGGCGATATGTGCGACTGGTGGATCACGGGCGAGCCGGATACCGAATTCCACGTCGTCAAACCCGCCACGGTCGAGCACACCTGTGCGACGATCGTCAACCGTATTCCGTCTCTCCTGCAGGCGCCTGCGGGCTATGTGACGGCAGATGAGCTCGATGAGATCAAATATCTCACCTATCCGCTGCACTACGAAGTGTGATCGGTGAATTGCGATTCCTTGAAAGGTCCGCCGCTTTTTGCGGCGGACCTTTCAAGGTTCCTCTTGACAGACCGTCACAAACGTATTATAATGGACGCAGTACAAAAGGAGTCGGATATGGTCGATTATCTCATTGTCGGAAGCGGACTTTACGGCGCGGTCTGCGCCTACGAATTGACGCGCGCGGGGAAGAAGGTCCTCGTGGTGGAAAAGCGCAGAAACATCGGCGGAAACGTCTACACCGAGAGCATGGAGGGGATCAACGTGCACCGCTATGGCGCGCACATCTTCCACACGTCGGATAAGGCGATCTGGGACTACGCAAACATGTTCGCGGAGTTCAACAACTATGTCAATCAGCCTGTGGCGCGCTATAAAGACGAGTGCTACAACCTGCCCTTTAACATGAACACATTCACGAAGCTGTGGCGGGACGTCTTTACGCCTGCGGAAGCGGAGGCGCGCATTGCGGAGGAGCGGGGGAAAGATTTCGTCGCGGAGCCGAAAAATCTCGAAGAGCAGGCGATCAATCTCGTCGGGCGCACGATCTACGAAAAGCTCGTAAAAGGCTATACAGAAAAGCAGTGGGGAAGAGCATGCACCGAGCTGCCCGCCTTCATCATCAAACGCCTTCCTGTGCGCTTCACATTCGATAATAATTATTTCAACGACCGCTATCAGGGGATCCCCGTGGGCGGATATACCAAGATGGTCGCCAAGATGCTCGAAGATGCGGACGTCCGCTTAAACTGCGACTTTTTCGAGGAGAAAGAGGAACTTATGGCAAATGCGCGGCGCGTCATCTATACGGGCGCGATCGACCGTTACTTCGATTACTGTTTCGGCGCGCTTGAATACCGCTCCGTCCGCTTTGAAACGGAGGTGCTGGATATTCCCAATTTCCAGGGGAACGCGGTCATCAATTATACCGACCGCGAGGTGCCGTATACCCGTATCATCGAGCACAAGCACTTCGAATTCGGCACGCAGCCCAAGACGGTCATCTCCCGCGAATATTCCGCCGAGTGGAAACCGGGCGACGAGCCGTACTACCCCGTCAACGACGAGAAGAACGGCAAGCTCTATGCGCGTTACCGTGCGCTTGCCGACAAAGAGGAGAAGGTCCTCTTCGGCGGCAGGCTCGGGCAGTATAAGTATTACGACATGGACGACGTGATCGCCGCGGCGCTTACGGCGGTCAAAGCCGAACTCGCAGGAGCTTAAAAAGAGCCGTAAACGATATGCACCCCAAAAGTCGGACAGACCTTTGAGGTGCATATTTTTTTATAGGCACAGAGGGCAGTGTTCGAGCGCGAGCAGGATCTTTTTTCTCTCAGTGCCGCCCGCATAGCCCGTGAGATTGCCGTTTGCGCCGACGACGCGGTGGCAGGGAATGATGACGGAAATGCGGTTGTGCCCGACTGCGGATTTGTACACTTTGTAAAGGAATATATTTTTTTTGGAAATTTTCAGTCAGGGTATTCCAATTTGTGAAAAAATATAGTATAATAGGTGCAATATCATGAAAAGGAGAGTATGGTATGGCAAAGAAAAAGGCAAAAAAGCTCGGATTGTTCGGGCTCATCTTTATGATCCTGTCCGTGGTCGGGCTGATCGTAGCAGTGGTGGGACTGTGCATTCCCTTCTTTGAGCAGGTGACAACGGTTCTCAATCACACGGAAACGGTTCAGATGGGGCTGTTTGAAGACTATTCCGCGTTGGAAGCCCTGATGGACGGTGATCTTACGAGCACGCTCGTCATGGTATTTGCGATCATTTCGCTTGTATTGACGGCGCTTGCGTGCCTCATTACGATCTGCGGCTCGCTCGGGATCGTCAGAGTGGGATTCCTTGCAAAGGTCATTGGTGCAGCACTCGTCATCGTGCTCGCCGTGCTTGTGATCGTGTTTGCGGCGACCTATGCAGGGCAGTCTCCCTTAAACGGCGGCGGCGATCTCCTGAATACGGCGTTCCGTCCTGCGGCAGGCGCCTATCTCATGGCGGCGGGCGGCATCGTGACGGGCGTCTCCATGCTGCTTGCCAAGCTCAAATAACCGGATAGTTGGTATGCAGAAAGGGCTGCGCTTCGGCGCAGCCCTTCTGTTATTGTTCCGGATCGTCTGCCGGTTTCTTGCGAAGCTTCTCGCGGACGCGGCGCAGCCATGCGGTGAAAGTGCGCCAGTCCTCCAAAAACCGTTTGCGGTTCGCAAGCGCCATAATGATAAACGCAAGCACCGCAATGAGCAGGTACATCGGAATAAAATACCACAGAAGGGGCGTGAACGGCTCTCCCGTCGCAAGATCGCCCATGAAGACGTCGGGCGTGAAGAAGTCGATCACGGGAATGATGAAGGAGAACTCTTCGATGGGGTGGAAGAGCCAGC
>CALVLR010000102.1 GCA_944340685.1 uncultured Clostridia bacterium
CGTCGGCAGAGCGGTCGGCGAGGCGATGGCGGTCATCTGGGTCTCGGGCAACCGTGCGCTCTTCCCCACGGGGCTGTTCTCCTACATCAGAACGCTCACCACGAACATCGTCATGGAAATGGGCTACGCGACCGACATCCACCGCTCGGCGCTCATCGCGACAGGTCTCGTGCTCCTCGTCCTCGTGCTCATCATCACGCTCTCTCTGAACCTTGTGCCAAAGGAGTTCAAGGGCAAGCGCGGCAACAAAGTGCTGAATGGCGACGACGCCGCCGCGCCCGTGTTCCGCAAGAAGGGGCTGTTCTCTGCCATCGGTGCGGGCTTCGGAATGATCTGCGCGTTTTTGGTCGCGTTCATTCTGTTCACGATCATCATCTATATCCTCGTCAGCGGCATTAGCTGCCTGACGGCGGACTTCCTGTTCGGGGAGGCGAGCATCAATGTTCCTACCCTCGGACCCGCGCTGCTGGCAACGCTCGAACTCATCGGGATCACGCTCCTCATTTCGCTGCCTGTCGGCATCTGCGCCGCCATCTATCTGAATGAGTATGCCAAGAAGGGGAGCAAGGTCGTCAAGGTCATCCGAACCTTCATCGATGCGCTCTCGGGCGTGCCCTCCATCGTATTCGGATTGTTCGGCAACATCCTCTTCGTGACGTCGCTCGGGCTGGGCTTCTCCGTCTGGGCGGGCGCGTTCACCATGGTGCTCGTTGTCCTGCCTACCGTCATCCGTTCCACAGAAGAGGCGCTCTTCGCCGTTCCCATGCCGCTCAGAGAGGCAAGTTACGGGCTCGGCGCAAGCAAGGTGCGCACGATCGTCAAGATCGTACTTCCTTCGGCGTTCCCCGGGATCGCTACGGCGGCCATTCTCTCCATCGGCAGGATCATCGGCGAAAGTGCGGCGCTCATTTTCACGATGGGCACGGCGTTCAACTTCTCGGGCAACCCGGGCAGTGCGGGAAGCTCGCTTGCGGTGCTGCTCTACTCCTGCGCAAACGAGGGCTTCCACATGGATCAGGCGTACGCGCTCGCCGTTATTCTGCTTGCGCTTACGCTCATCCTGAACCTGATCGTCTATTTCATTCAGCGTCATGTGAAGAAAAAGAGGTAACCTATGTTGAATTTCATGAAGAAAAAAGATAAAGCGGCGGATGAGACCGCCGAGAAAAAGAATCCGCTCGAGATCTTCGATTTCTCCGGTGAGAATGCGATCACCGTCAAAGACGTCGATCTCTATTACGGTGACTTCCAGGCGCTCAAAAAGATCAACATGGAGATGCCGAAATATAAGATCACGGCAATGATCGGACCTTCCGGCTGCGGGAAATCCACCCTCATCAAGACGCTCAACCGTATGAACGATCTGGTCGAGGGCTGCCGCGTCGAGGGGGAGATCACCATCGGCGGCGTGGATATTTACGACAGAAGCGTCGATCTCTCCGCGCTCAGAAAGAACGTGGGCATGGTCTTCCAGAAGCCCAATCCCTTCCCCATGAGCGTGTACGACAACATTGCCTACGGCCCCCGTACCTTCGGGATCCGCAAGCGCAGCGAGCTCGACGAGATCGTGGAACGCTCTCTCAAGCAGGCTGCCATGTGGGATGAGCTCAAAGACCGCCTCAACAAGTCGGCTTTGGGGCTTTCGGGCGGTCAGCAGCAGCGTCTGTGCATTGCGCGCGCGCTCGCCGTCGGTCCGCAGATCCTTTTAATGGATGAGCCGACTTCCGCGCTTGACCCCATTTCTACGGGCAAGATCGAGGAACTGTGCGAGGAACTCAAACACGAAGTCACCATCGTCATGGTCACGCACAACATGCAGCAGGCGGCGCGTATTTCGGATAAGACGGCGTTCTTCCTCCTCGGCGAGATGATCGAGATGGGGGATACCGAGCAGGTGTTCTCCGCGCCCTCGCATCCCGAGACGGAGCGCTATATCACGGGAAGATTCGGTTAATTGGTTTACAGATTTTTCGCGAACCGACGCGAAAAATCTTCGTGAGGGAAGGAAAATCTGCGGGTACGTTCTTCGGGCTAACCGCCTGTTTTCCCCGATGGCGCGCAGTTCGCAACAGTTTCGTGCGCTATCTCACCCTTTCGCGAGAGCCGCGTGAGCGGCAAATTTTGGCGCAAAAGGCATGACAAGTGAAGTCTTTTGCAACGTTTGACGGCGCGCAAATCAAGCGTGCAACCTATTTAGGAGAAATATTATGGCAGCAAGAAAATATTTCGATGAAGAACTCAGCGACCTTCACACAACGCTCGGCCGTATGTGCGCGATCACGGAAAATATGATCAAAGACGCCGTTGCTTCGCTCAAAACGCTCGACAGAACGCTCGGCGCTTCCGTCTCCGAAACGGACAGGGAAGTCGACGATCTGGAGATCGCCATTGAAAAGAAGTGCATGCGTATTCTTTTAAAGCAGCAGCCCGTTGCCAAGGACCTCGTCAAGGTGACGACGACGCTCAAAGTCATCACCGACGTCGAGCGCATCGGCGATCAGGCGGCGGACATCGGCGAGATCGTGCGCTCTTATCCGGAGAATAAGCTCTTCAAGGAGCCGGAGCATATCGGCCGCATGGGCGATCTTGCCGTTGCAATGATCCACCAGAGCGTGGAAGCGTTCATGAGCGAGAGCGTCGGCGGCGCGGATATGGTCATCCATGCCGACGACGAGATGGATACGCTCTTCAACGAGGTCAAGCAGGAGCTGATCGAAAAGATCAGCGGCGACGCGCTCGTTGCCGATCAGGCGGTCCAGCTCCTCATGGTCGCAAAATATCTTGAAAAGATCGGCGACTATGCCGTGAACGTCAGCGAATGGGCGAAATACCTCGTGACGGGCGTGCACAAGGAATATCAGTGATCTGCCTTTTGTCGGGCATCTGACGGAAAACGACATGGAAACAGGGGACGGAAATACCCGCCCTCGTCTTTCCATACATTAAATTTTTCAATATAGTGAAAAACGCGTGACAAAGCGCTTCCTTTCTTGTTATAATAGGTTTGTCTGTTTGCAGGAATCTTACGCAAGAGGGAAGAGTTATGGACGTATTGTATCTCGTGCTGCAGCTGTTGGGAGGGCTGGGCGCGTTCCTCATCGGCATGGAAATGATGTCGGACAGCATGTCCCGTCTGGCGCACGGAAAGCTTCGCGCGATGCTCAACAAGACGGCGAACAACCGGATCGCGGGCGTCGGGATCGGCTGTACCGCAACCGTGATCATTCAAAGTTCCTCGGCGACTACCGTCATGGTCGTCGGTCTTGTCAACGCGGGGATCATGACGCTCTTCCAGGCGACCGCCATCATCATGGGCGCCAATATCGGGACCACCATCACAGCATGGATCGCCTCGCTCGGCAGCCTTGACGTTTCGGCGTTCCTTCTCATTCTGACCGTTGTGGGCGTGTTCATGACCATGCTCTCCAAGAATGAGCGCGTAAAAGTTGTGGGCAACATTCTTGCCGGACTCGGTCTCATCTTTGTAGGACTCTCGGTCATGTCCGATTCCATGGACCCCGACCTTCACCCCGAGATCATGGATGCGATCAGGCATGCGCTTTCCGTCGTCGATAACCCGTTCCTGCTTCTGCTGATCGGAATCGTTGCGACGGGCATCGTGCAGTCCTCTTCGGCAGTCACGAGTATCGTCGTTGTGCTTGCAACGAGCGGCGTGCTCATCGGCGGCACGGGCGACGGCGTATACTATGTCATCATCGGTTCGAACATCGGTACATGCGTTACGGCGCTGCTCTCGTCCATCGGCGCAAGCCCCAATGCGCGCCGCGCCGCGATCATCCATCTTCTTTTCAACTGTCTCGGCGCGATCATCTTTGCGGTGTTTCTGCTGTGCTGGCAGCCGTTCGGGACGACGTTCTCCGAAACTGTGCTGCAAAAGATCTTTCCGCCCACGGCGGGGAACCCCAATTATCAGTTCCAGATCGCATTTTTCCATACGCTTTTCAACGTGACCTGCACCTGCCTGTTCCTGCCTTTTGCAAAGGGGTTTGTCAAACTTGCCAATATTCTGGTGCGGGAAAAGGCGGCTCCCGGGCACGCCGTCAACGAAGTCGTGGGGGATCTCGACGAGCGCCTTCTTCTGCAGCCCTCCGTTGCGGTCGAACACGTCTATCAGAGCGCGGGCAAAATGTTTGCGTACGCGATGGGAACGTTGGATGAGGCCGTCGCTGCATTTCTGAAAAAGGACGTCTCAGCGAAAGAGGATGTTGCAGACCGGAACGAAAAGCTTGCCGAGGCAAACCGCGAGGCGGTGCAGTATCTTGTCAAGCTTTCGGCAAGCGCGCCCGTTATGGAAGATGAAAAGACGATCTCCACCATGCACTATGTGCTCAACGATATTGTGCGCATCGGGGAACTTGCCGACAATGTGACAAAATACACCGATCACTACGAGAAAGATTCCCTGGTGTTCTCGGGCGAATTTCTCACCATGCTGGAAGAGATGTTCGGGCGCATCAAAGAGCTTTCCGCGGTTGCGTACGAAGTCTATCTCGAACACGATTTTGTAAAGCTCAGAGAGGTGGACGAGCTGGAAGAGGGGATCGATCAGGACCGCCGCCGCCTCATCAGTCAGCACATCAAACGGCTCAACGAGGGCAAGTGTCAGCCCGAAAATTCGAGCGTCTTTATCAATCTTGTCGGCAATCTGGAACGCGCGGCGGATCATATTACATACATTGCCCATTCCATCGGGTAAAAGATAAATCGGCAGAGCAATCATGAGTAATAAAGTATATCTTCTGGAAGATGACGAGAGCATCTGCGAGCTTGTCAAGTGTACGCTGGATATGCACAGCATCTCCTGCGAGACGTTTACGACCATCAAGGCATTCAACGCTGCGATCGACGCGTCTTTGCCCGACGTTGTCCTGCTCGACGTGATGCTTGCCGACGGGAACGGACTCGACGTGCTGCAGCGGCTCAAAGCGCGCTTTCCCGCGCTGTTCGTCATTATGCTCTCCGCGCTCGGCAAGGAGACGGATAAGGTGAAAGGGCTCAACGCGGGCGCAGACGATTACATTGCCAAGCCCTTCGGCGTGCTCGAACTCATTGCGCGCGTCAATGCGGCGCTGCGCCGCGTGAACAAGTCCAGCGTGATCCGCGTGGGGCAGGTCGTCATGAGTACGGAAAACATGTCCGTCACCTATCGCGGCAGGGAGCTTGACCTGAGCAATAAAGAATTTCAGCTTCTGAAATATTTCATGCAGAATGAGGGGAAGGTGCTCCCGCGCGAAGTCATCCTTTCAGATGTATGGGGATATGACGGAGGCGAAACGCGCACGCTCGACAATCACATTGCCCGCCTCAGAAAAGCGGGGCTGAATTTCGAAACGGTGTTCGGCGTCGGCTATAAATTTATTGCAGACTGATACATAGGGGCGCATTGCGTCCCTTTTTTCTTCGGAAATGCCGCGGCAGCCGCGCGGGGATTTTCCGATCGACGAAACAAAACGGAGGCTGTTTTGCAATCATGAAAAAGCGCATCATGTGGCTGTGTTTTGCGATCACGGCATTGGCGCTCATCGTCTTTTCCGTGATCTCCACCGATGTATATTACGGGAACAGCATCGAGCATACGCAAAATTATCTGCGCGCTTATATGGGGATATTCGACGAGACGCGTACGCTCGACACGGCTTATGCCGAAGAGCTCTCGGAAGCGCTGGACGGTGCGCGCGTCACCTTTCTCACAACGGATGGGGCGTTCATTGCCGATTCGGAGGACGAAGACGACGCCTCTCGGGCGCTTCGTCCGGAGGTGCGCGAGGCGATGGAGAGCGGAGAAGGCTTCGACGCCCGCTCCTCTGCGACGATGGGCGAGAATTTTGCATATTATTGCAAAAAATTTGAAAGCTGCCTTGTCCGCATCGCCGTCCGCACCGATTCGGTATGGGGGATCTATCTCGACGCGCTTCCTGCGGTCATCTGTTTTTTGGTGGCGGATGCGCTCCTGTGTCTGCTCCTCACCTATCTCATGACGGGGTTTATGCTCCGCCCGATGGAAGATCTTGTGCGCGGCGCCGCAAAAGGCGAGCGCGTCACGCCGACGTGTACCGAGCTGGAACCGGTCGCCGCGCTCATCAACCGCATGAATGCGGAAGGGGAAAAGCGCATGCTTGAAAGCCGCGCGGAGCGCGAACAGGTCATACGGGCGCAGCAGTCGAAAGATGAGTTTATTGCCAACGTCACGCACGAAATGAACACGCCGCTCACTTCGATCCGCGGCTTTGCCGAGCTGCTCGCCTCCGGCTCGCTGGACGGAGAGCGCGCCAGGAAGGCCTCGGCAACGATCCTGACGCAGAGCGAACGGCTGCAGAATCTCGTGGCTTCCATCATCAATTACAGCGAGATCGACAGCGAGGATCTTCCGGTCTACGAGGTGGACGCTTCCCGCATCGCACGGGAGACGCTTGCGGCGCTCTCGCCCGAGATCGCCGAACGAAAACTCGTGCTGCTCTCCGAGATCCGCGACGGCGTTATACTGCAAAGCCGCCATGAGCGCGTTACGGAGATCTTCGGGAATATCATCCGCAATGCGATCCGCTACAACCGCGAAGGCGGGAGCATCTCCGTCCTCCTCACGCAGGAGGAGTTTACCGTTTCGGATACGGGCATCGGCATCGCAAAAGAGGATCTCGGGCGCATCTTCGACCGGTTCTTTACCGTAGATAAGTCGCATAACGGTAAAAACGGCGGGTTCGGGCTGGGGCTTTCCGTCGTCAGAAAGCTGTGCGTGAAACAGGGTTGGAGCCTCACGGTAGAGAGTGAACCGGACGTGGGAAGCACCTTTCGCATCGGCTTTTCCGAGGCGGAGGCTGCGCAAAAAAAAAATATAA
Organism: uncultured Clostridia bacterium; assembly: GCA_944340685.1. Lineage (GTDB taxonomy): Bacteria > Bacillota > Clostridia > Christensenellales > Borkfalkiaceae > Gallimonas. Next base: position 6,858 of record CALVLR010000102.1, read on the forward strand.
AAAATGAAAAATGACCCCTTCAAAGATTTGACTATAAAATTTATTCTGATATAATGACAGGGATTTTCGGCGCGGTTATTTTAATTGTCTGCGCAAGGAGAGGATTATGAAGATCAGAATGACGGAAGCGGGCAAAGTTCCCGTCAGAACCGGAGGGCTGGGGCTCTTCTTTGAGGATATCAACTATTCGCTGGACGGCGGTCTGTATGCCGAGATGCTGGAAAACCGCAACTTTGAAGCAAAAGACGTGACCGGCGAAAAAGACCATTTCACCGTAAAACAGGACGGGCGCTATGCGTGGAGCGGCTATCCGACCGAGGACGCCGTGGCGCTGAAAGTCAAGGACGACCGTCCGCTCTATGTGGAAAACCCGCACTATCTGCGTGTTGAGACCAGACAGGCGGACGCCGGGATCGTCAACAAGGCGTATGACGGGATCTTCTGCAAGGCGGGCATGCGCTATTCGCTCTCGTTTTGGGCGCGCTCCTATGATTACCGCGCTCCCGTGACGGTCGGCGTGTACGACGGCGAGGAAACGGTCTTCGAAGCCAGGACGAAGCTGCGGGCAGACGGCAAGTGGCGGCGGTTTACCTTTAACGTCCGCGCCAAGGCGGACTGCGCGTGCGCACAGTTCCGCTTCACGCTCTCCGCGCCGGGGACGATCCACGTAGATTGGTTTTCGCTCATGCCGGAGGACGCGGTGCTCGGCATATTCCGCCGCGATCTTGTAGAGATGCTCCAGGAGCTGAAGCCGGGCTTCATGCGTTTCCCGGGCGGCTGTATCGTCGAGGGCAATACGCTCGCGAACCGCTATCTTTGGAAAAATTCCGTCGGACAGACGGAACGCCGCCGCCAGAATTGGAGCCGTTGGGCGGTGCACGGCGCATGTGAGGAGAATGCATTCCGCACCCCTTATTCGCACTACGGGCAGACGCTGGGCGTCGGGTATTACGAATACTTCCTTCTGTGCGAATATCTGGGCGCCAAGCCGCTTCCCGTTCTCTCGGTCGGGATCGCCTGCCAGTATATGTCTTCCGAAGTGGTGCCTGCGGACGACCCCGCCCTTGAAACTTATATTCAGGAAGCGCTCGACGTGGTGGAATTTGCCAACGGCGGCAAGGATACCGTCTGGGGCAGAGTGCGCGCCGAAATGGGGCACCCCGAGCCGTTTGGTCTCGAATATCTCGGGATCGGCAACGAGCAGTGGGAGACGGAGACAAACGAATTTTATAAGCGATTCGAGCTGTTCGAGCGCCGTATCCACGAGAAGTATCCCGATCTGAAGATCATCGGTACAGTCGGCCCGACGGTCGACTCTCCTTCGCATACCGACGCATGGGCATGGACGAGGAAGAACCTTGCCGAAAATCCCGCCTTTGTGTATGCGTCCGACGAACACTTTTATGTGCCGCCCAAGTGGCTGTACGACAATGTAAACGTCTACGATCACTATCCCCGCACCGGACTGGTGTATGCGGGGGAGTATGCCGCGCACGTCATGGAGGCGGGTGCGGGCAAATTCAATGCGCCCGAGTCCAACGTCTGGGAAGGCGCGCTTGCCGAGGCGGCGTTCATGACGGGCATGGAACGCAATGCCGACGTCGTCGTCATGAAGTCTTACGCGCCTCTCTTCGGAAGGCTCGGCTACACGCAGTGGAGCCCCGATCTCATCTGGTTCGACGGCAGCTCCGTATACGGTTCGGCAAGCTATTATGTGCAGAAATTATACAGCCTGTATACGGGCGACATCTCTTACAAGGTGACGACGGACGCACCCATGACCTTCGCTTCGGCGACTTCGCGCGATGATCTTACATTCGTCAAGGTCGTCAATGCGGGGGAAGAGACGCTGACGGCGGAGATCGAAGCGGACTTTGCGTTCGGGGAACTTCTGCGCATCGTGCGCATGCAGGGCGAGCCGACCGATTATAATACGATGGAGGAGCCTCTGAAATTGTCGCCCGCCGAAGTCGCGCCGACGGCTCCCGCAACGGTGCAGCTGCCGCCCCACAGCTTCCAGGTGCTCGTATTCCGCAAATAACGTGATCTGAAGAGATCCCCGCTTCTGCGCGGGGATTTTTTCGTCTTCAAAAATTGCCTTCGGTACGCATTTTCCTTTACAAATCGCCTCGGATTTACTATAATATCTCTATGATTCGCATTGCCGACGGTTGGAAAGATTACGCCGTCCTCGCCACGGGGGACGGCTATAAACTTGAACGGTGGGGCGAGCATATTCTGCTCCGTCCCGATCCGCAGGTCATCTGGCATGCGCAGCGCGACCTCTTTTCTTACCCCGGGCTGGAAGCGGTATACCGCCGCAGCGAAAAGGGGGGCGGCGCATGGGAGTATAAAAAACCGCTTCCGCAGAGCTGGAATATTGCATATAAAGATCTCACCTTCAAGGTCATGCCCATGGGGTTCAAGCATACGGGGCTGTTCCCCGAACAGGCGTACAACTGGGAGCTTACCGGTTCGGTCGTGCGGCGTGCCGTCGCCGCGGGCAGGAAGGTGAAGGTGCTCAATCTCTTTGCCTACACGGGCGGCGCCTCTGTTGCGCTCGCCAAGGCGGGCGCGGAAGTCACGCATGTGGACGCCGCCAAGGGCATGGTGGAGCGTGCCGGTGAAAACGCGCGGCTCTCGGGGATACAAAGCGGGATCCGCTATATCGTCGACGACTGCAAAAAGTTTGTCATGCGCGAACTGAGGCGGGGCAACCGTTACGACGCGGTCATTATGGATCCGCCCTCTTACGGAAGAGGCCCCGGCGGCGAAATGTGGAAGATCGAGACGGAGCTCTACCCCTTCGTGCAGCTGTGTTCGCAGCTCCTCTCCGACGATCCGCTCTTCTTTCTCATCAACAGTTACACCACGGGGCTGCAGCCCACGGTGCTGTACAATATCTTATGGCTGTGCCTCGCAAAGCGGAAGGGGCAGCTTCTCGCCTACGAGGTGGGTTTGCCCACCGAAGAAGGCATACCGCTGCCCTGCGGCGCGGGAGGGATCTACATCTATGAATGAAAATTACCAACCCACCATCCTGTTTGAAGATAATCATCTGCTCGTCGTGCTCAAAGAGCAGAATCTCGCTTCCTGCCCCGACGAGAGCGGCGACGAAAACCTTCTCGATCTGCTCAAAGCGTACATCAAGCGCACCTACGAAAAGCAGGGCAACGTCTACGTCGGACTGGTGCACCGTCTGGATCGTCCCACGGGCGGCGTAATGGTGTTCGCCAAGACGAGCAAGGCGGCGGGGCGGCTTTCCGAACAGATGAAATCGGGCGATTTTGAAAAGCGGTATCTTGCCGTTCTGAACGGCGCGCCCAATCCCGAGAGCGGAAAACTCGTGAACTGGCTGAAAAAGAACACCGTCAACAATATGGTATATCTCTCCACCGAGGGAACGGACGGCGCGAAATACGCGGCGCTCGATTACCGCGTGCTGGAAAAAAAGGGAAGCCTTGCCCTTACCGACATCAAGCTGCATACAGGCAGGAGCCATCAGATCCGCGTGCAGTTTGCGGGGCTTGCGCATCCCGTCTACGGCGATATGCGCTACGGCGGGGAGTATGCGCAGAAGGGCAAGCTCGCGCTCTGGGCGTACTCGCTCTCCTTCACGCATCCCGTTACCAGGGAGCGGATGCGCTTCATCGGAGAGCCTCCCGTCGACGAGACGCCGTGGAAATATTTCGATACGGAGAAATTTATCCGGCCTGTGTAAGGGCGGCGCTTTCCCGTGTAAATTGCGCGAAATTTGCATTTTTCACCCCCGTCAAGGGCATTAGCGCTTGACGAACGTAAAAAATTTGTGTAGAATATACAAGATAGCTTAAAAACCAGGATAGCTTAAAAACAAGTCGGGGGTCTCTCCGATTGCGGAGTCCGTTTTCATGAACAAAGTCAAAGTACGCTTTTTAACAATCGTATCGCTCATCGTTCTGCTCGCCGTCACGCTTGCGCTTGCGGTCAGTTCTGTGCTCCCTGTAAGGCGCGCGCAGGCTGCCACGCCGGTCGGCTACGCGCCCGACGCAGTGTTTGCTGCGGGCGTCGGCGGTGAAGTCGGCGCGTCCGAGGCGGGCGAGGGCGAGACCTCTTATATTCAGTTCACCCTCACGGGCGGCGGCAGCGCGCATTTCCGGCGCGATCTCGCGCTCAAATGGTTCGAGGCGGCAGAGGCGTCTTCCGATTCGTCGGCGGCAAAGCCCGCAACCGTGAAATATTTTGAAATGACCTTCTCCTTCCCCTCCGTGGAATTCGAGACGTTTACGCTGAGTTTCCAGAGCGACGAAGAGAATATTTCCAAAGACGGACAGGCCGTCAATGCGCTCGTGTTTGAAAAAACTGCCGAAGGCGCGCTCACGGTCAAGGTGAAAGACGCTTCCTCTCAGGAACTTGCAAACAGCGAGCTTACGGCATATACGGTCGCGGAGGACGCCTCTGCTGCGACGGGCGATTTTGTCCTGACTTTTGCCGAGGCGACGGATGACGCTGCCGCCTCGGGCGACTATGCGATCACGCTCACATACGGCGGGACGACGATACTGACGGACAAGTTTACCAATATCGGCGGAAACTATATGGAGTACCGTTCTTCCGCGGCAACATCCCCCAATACGCCCATCAGCTTTACGGCGGAGCTTCCGGAAGGCGCGGCGGAGGGAACGGTGCAAAGCGTCCTTATGAAGTCGCTCAACGGACAGTCGTTTGCGCTCGAGAACGGTCAGGTAGAGGACAATGTCGCGCCCGTGCTTGTTCTCAATGAGGACGTGTATGCATTTACGCTCGGGCAGAGGTTCTCGCTCTCCTATGAGGCGATCGACGTCTGCGACGATACCGTGAGCGTCACGCGCTCCTATTACATGGCGGTCAAAAACGAGAGCGGCGAATACGTTGCTCCCGAAACGGATGACTATAAAACGCTTACGACTTCCACATACTTTATGCCCGTGACGTCGGAAAACGTGGAATATGTGAGCATCTATTTCAGCCTTGACGACGGCAGGACCCGCACCGATGAGGAGCGCGAAGCAGAACGCGTCTATCTCACCTGGTATGCGGCTGAAGATGCAGACGTTGTGGAGAGCTATAACGGCTGCGATTATATCCGCGTCGACCGCGACAAGGAGGGGCCGTCGTATATCGGTTTCGAGGCAGACGACGCGCAGAAGAAGAATATCTTCACGGACGAAGCGGCGTATGACAGCGCAGTCAGCGCATATCAGGCGGCTCTCAATGAATCCGCAGCCGAAACGAGCGCAGGCTCGGGCGCTTATCTCTATCTGCCTTCGCTGCGCGGACTTATTTACAGCGATTATGCCGATTACCGCAATCTCACGTTTACCGTATATTATTACCGTGAAACCCAGTCGGTCGGAGACAGCGCTTCTTCCGCAAGTTCGCTCGATTACAACGAACTGCGCATCGAAGTAACGGAGAGCGGCACATATAAGATCCGCATCGTTGCGTCCGATTCGTCTTCGAATGATATGCAGTATTACAACGAAGACGGCGATCTCGTATCGCTCGCCAGCAACAACGTGTGGGACATCGAGAATATCCCCGAATTCACCGTTGAGATCGGCTATACGGGTGCGAGCATCGAAGACCCGGGCGCGCAGGACTATGGCTACCGCGACCGCACCTATACCATCGAAGATTTCGAGATCATTGCGCTGAGCGGATATATTGAAGATTATACGCTCTACTATTTTGATCCCGAACTGCTTTCGGAAGGGCAGTCGATGCCCTCCTACGACGACTGCGTGGCAAATGCGGCGGAGTACGTTACGGGGACGTATGCAAACAGTATGGTCGTCATCAACCCCTATAACGACGAAGTGACCGAAGACGACGAAAACTGGGACGATACCGATAACGCCTATTATTGGGATCCCGAATCCTCGCTCTCCTTTGTGCCGCAGCAGTCGGGCATCTACTTTGTAGAACTTCTCGTGACTGATCCCAACCTTGCGGGCATGACGGCTACGGCGTATATGGCGATCGAAGTCCGCAATCCCGTCGATATTATCCCCGGACAGACGTACTGGCTTGAAAACAATATCCTCTCCGTAGTGCTCTTCTCGATCTCTGCGGTACTGGCAGTTGTCATCGTCATCCTCTTTGTCGTAAAGCCTTCGGATAAAAAGGTAAAGGAAGTCGACCTCAATAAGCTCAAGGGAAACAAGAAGAGCGATAAGAAGAACGACGATCAGAAATGATATTTCCGATCGAAAAATTCCCGCCCGATGGGGCGGGAATTTTTTTGCGCCGTTTGCTTCCGTGCCCGCGCCGCTGCTTTCCCTGCATACTTTTTTGCGCTCTGCGCAAACTGCGGGTACAGGAGGGAAGTATGGTATTTTTCAACGTCGTTTCGTACATTCTCGTGCTCCTCGGAGCCATTAACTGGGGATTGTTCGGGATCTTCGATTTCAACCTCGTCTCGGAAATTTTCATGGGGCCGAGGAGCGTCGGGTCGATCATCGTGTACTGTCTGATCGCGGCGGCTGCGATCTGGCTGATCATCTCGCCCATCATCACGAACGGGATGCTCAAGCTCCGCGGCGATCGTGTGGCGCGAAAGGTCAAGGAGTCGTAACGAAATGCGGAAAGGGGAATAAATGTTTCTCTTTCCGCATTTTTTATTTTGGAGGGGATATGCGCTTGCAAGACTGTAAACAGGGCGCGCGGGTGCGCGTCGTACAGATACATACCGGCGAGGCGCTTGCGCTCCGTCTGAAGGCGCTCGGACTTTTTCAGGGGGAGGAGGCCGAAATTCTCCGCATATCGCCGCGGAAAAAAGTGTGGCTGGTCGAAACGGCGTCCGCGACGTTCGCGCTGGGCGCGGAGATCGCCGCCTGCGTGGAGGTGACGGCATGAAAGTGCTTCTTGTGGGCAACCCGAACGCGGGCAAGAGCACGCTCTTCAACGCGCTCAGCGGCGGACATGCCAAAGTGGGAAACTGGCACGGCGTGACGGTCGGGGCGCTTGAAAAAGAGACGTCGCTGGGCGGAAAAACCGTCACGCTCGTCGATCTGCCCGGGATCTATACGGCGCAGGGGATGAGCATGGAGGAGAAGGGCGCGCGCAGCTATCTTGCCGCCCATCCCGCAGCCCCTGTGCTTTTTGTGTGTGAATGCGGAGCGGTCAGGCGCTGTCTGCCGCTTTTTTTCTCGCTTGCGGGCGGCAGGCGGGCAATGTTCGTCCTTACAAAGGCGCGCCGCTTCTATGCAAGGGGCGGAAAGTTAGACGTCCGCCTTTTCGAACAGCGTCTCGGCGTGCCCGTCGTCGTTGCGGAGGGACTGCGGAAGCGCGCTTTGCGGGAGGCGGCGGCCCGCGTTCTGAGCGCGCCCGTGCTTGTGCCGCACGAGGTCTCGTTCGAAGCAATGTATATTCCGGCGCAGAAGGGACTTTCGCGCACAGACGCACTTCTCACCAATCCTTGGTTTTCGCTCCCGCTCTTTTTCGCCATGCTTGCGGCGGCGTTCTTTCTGACGTTTGCGCCCCGCTTCCCGGGGGACCTGATGAAGAACGCAATTTCCGCCTTTTTTTCGGGGTTTCTTGCGGGGCGCGCACAGGGCGTCGCTTCGCCCGTCGTGAGGAGTCTGCTCTCCGAGGGGCTTCTTCCGAGCCTCGGCAGCGTTCTGAGCTTTCTGCCGCAGATCGCGCTGCTGTTCTTGTCCCTCATCCTCATGGAGGAGAGCGGTTTTTTGTCCCGTCTTGCATATCTCACGGACGGCGTGTTCGCCGCTTTCGGTCTCAACGGAAGGGCGGTCTTTTCCATTGTGATGGGGTTCGGCTGCACTGCCGCCGCCATTCTGACGACGCGCTCTCTGGACGACAGGCGCGTTCAGCGGCGCACCATTCTCTGCCTGCCCTATATTTCATGCAGCGCAAAACTTCCCGTCTATCTTACGCTCGCGGCGTCCTTTTTTGAAAATGCTTTTTACGGCGTGGTGCTTCTGTATGCGTTGGGCGTCGGGCTTGCGCTTCTGGCGGCACTGCTCACAAAGGGGAAGGGGCGCTCACCCTTCCTTCTGGAACTCGCGCCCCTGCAGCTTCCGCGCCCTGTTTTTGTGTGCAAAGCCTTGCTCTTTCAGATAAAACAGTTTATAATAAAGGTGGCGACCGTCATTCTGGCATTTTTGCTTGCGAGCTGGCTGCTCTCCTCCTTTGATTGGAGGTTCCACCTGTGCGCCGCAGAGCAAAGTATGCTCGCGGGGCTTTGCGGCGGGCTGAAATGGCTGTTTGCGCCCGTCGGAATGGCGGACTGGCGCATTGCCTACGCGGCGATCGCGGGGCTCATCGCCAAGGAAAACGTTGCGGGCGTGATCGGGCTTTTTTACGGCGCGTTCCCGTACGGCGCGGCGAGCGCGTTTGCCTTTGCCGTGTTTGTGCTCACCTGTTCTCCCTGCGTCTCGGCGATCGCCGCAACGGCGCATGAGGTCGGCTGGAAACGCGCCGCCCTGTATGCGCTCTTCCAGACGGCGACCGCGCTGCTCGCGAGCTATCTCGCCTATTTTTTGTGGCGGGGCGGGATCGTCCTTCTGCCGCTTGCCGCCGCGCCCGTCGCCGCCTATCTTCTTCTCAGGAACCGCCATGAAAGAGTTCATCGTCCGCGAGGACACAACGCTGAAAAACTTTACCGATAACACCTGCGCGCAGGCGTCTTTCTGCTTCCGTACACTCCTGAAATCGCGGGAGATCCGCGTCAACGGGATGCGCGTCTCGGCAGATATTCCGCTGAAACGGGGAGACGTCGTGCGCTATTTTCTCACGCCCAAACAGGAGGCGCGCGCGGCGTTTGCCATCCTCTACGAGGACGAAAACGTGCTCGTGGCGGATAAAGAGAGCGGCGTCAACTCTGAGGCCGTGTTTGCCGCGCTTGCGGAGCGCGGCGAGACGTATTTCATTCACCGGCTCGACCGCAACACCGCGGGGCTTATCATCTTTGCCAAAACTGCCGCGGCGGAAGAGGAACTGCTTGCCGCTTTCCGCGAACGGCGCGTGGAAAAGGTGTATCTCGCGCGCGTGATCGGCACGCCGCAAAAGCCGCACGCCGTGTGCAAGGCGTATCTGCAAAAGGACGCGGCGGCCTCCCGCGTGCGCATTTCGGAGAGAGCAGAAGGGGAGCCCATCGTCACGGAATACGAGGTGCTCGAAGGGGGCGAGACGGCGCTTTTGAAGGTCACACTGCATACGGGCAGGACGCACCAGATCCGCGCGCACCTCGCGTACCTCGGCTATCCCATCGTCGGCGATGAAAAGTACGGGAACGAGGCATATAACCGCGCGCACGGCGTGACCCGCCAGAGGCTCGTCGCAAAACAGCTTTCGCTTGACTGCGGCGGCGCGCTCGCCTATCTGAACGGGAAAAAATTTGTTTCCATGCACGAGGTATAAAATGATCTTACAGGCAGCGCGGCTCTTTCTGAGAGAGCTTACGCCCGACGACAGGGCGTCGCTTTGCGAGACTTTGCAGGACGCGGAGGCGATGTATGCCTACGAGCACGCCTTTTCCGAGGAAGAGGTAGACGATTGGCTCGCCCGCCAGATCAGGCGGTATCAGGAGGACGGTTTCGGGCTGTGGGCGGTCGTCCGCAGAGAGGACGGCGCCTTTTTGGGGCAGTGCGGCATTACGAGGCAGGATTTCGGCGGCGAACGGGTGCCCGAGATCGGCTATCTGCTCGCGCGCAAATACTGGCATAAGGGGTATGCCGCGGAGGCCGCGATCGCCTGCAGGAAATACGCCTTCGATGCGCTCGGCCTTCCCGCGGTATACTCCATCATCCGCGAGAACAATCTGCTGTCCCGACGCGTGGCGGAGAAAAACGGCATGCGCATTGTGGGAAAGCTCGTCAAGCACGATTACGGGATGGAAATGCCGCACTTCGTCTATTGCGCAAAAAATTTTAAAAAATTACCGCCGAACGCTTGACGGCGGTATTCTTTTGTGCTATTATATGAACACTTATTCATATACTAATAAGTGAGGTGTCTATGCCGAATTGCGATCATGAAGAAGAACACGCCTTCGCGGCGGCTCGCGCGAAGATGAATATGCCCAAAGAGGAGGAGATCGCATCGCTTGCGACGGCGTTCAAAGCGATCTCCGAGCCGAGCCGTCTGAAGATCTTATTTGCGCTGCGGCAGGGCGAAATGTGCGTCTACCATATTACGGAAGCGGTTGGAAGCACCCAGAGCGCGGTCTCGCATCAGCTCCGTATCCTGCGCGACAATCACATCATCAAAGCGCGGCGCGACGGGCAGAACGTCGTCTATTCGCTTGCCGACGCGCATGTCATGGCGGTCCTCTCGCTCGCATGCGAACATCTCAACTGTCAGTTTTAAGGAGTTTTTATGAAACGCACCATCAAAATACGCAATCTTGACTGCGCGGCATGCGCGGCGGAATTGCAGGAGGAACTGGAAGCGATCGAGGGGATCAGCGAAGTTTCCGTCGATTTTGTCACTCAGCGCGTCGCGCTCGTCCACGAAGGGGACGAGGCGCTTGAAAAAGCCGTCTATTCGATCTCGCATTTTGAAGAGGTGGAGATCGTCGACGGTTCCGCGCCCGAAAAAAAGGAGCGCCATATCAAGGAGATCGTCTCCATTCTTGTCTCCCTTGTCTTCTTTATTCCGGCGCTCGTGCTCGATCTTGCCGCGATCGGGAGCGAGTGGATCGCCTTCGGGCTGTATCTCGCCGCCTTTGCCGCGGCGGGTTGGTCGGTCGTCGTCGCCATCGTAAAGAATGTGCCGCGCGCCTTTCAGGGCGGGTTTCATCCCGGCGTATTTCTCGATGAAAATTTGCTGATGCTCATTGCCGCCGTCGGCGCGTTCGCGATCGGGCAGAACATGGAGGGCGCGATCGTCATGCTGCTCTATCAGATCGGCGAGTATTTGCAGGGACTTGCGGTCGGCTCCTCGCGCGGGGCGATCACAAAGCTGATGTCCCTCAAGAGCGACAGCGCCATCCTGCTTGAAGACGGCAGTCAGCGCGAAGTCCACCCCGACGAGCTCTCCGCAGGCGATACCATTCTCATCCGCAAAGGCGATAAGGTGCCCGCAGACTGCCGCCTGCTCGACGAAGCAGCGTCGCTCGATACCAAATCAATGACGGGCGAGAGCTATTTCAAAGAGGTGCGGAAGGGGGACGAAATGCTCTCCGGCTGCATCAACGAAGGCAACGCGGTGCGTGCCGAGGTCGTGCGGCCGGCTTCCGAGAGCGCCGTCGCAAAGATCCTGGAGCTTGTGGAAAATTCCGCCGCGCAGAAGGCGAAACCGGAAAAGTTCATCACAAAGTTTTCGCGGTACTATACGCCGGTCGTCGTGCTCATCGCCGTCATCGTGGCGCTTATTCCGCCCCTCTTCCAGGGATATAACTTCTCTAGATGGATCGTGCCCGCACTCAACTTCCTCGTCATTTCCTGCCCGTGTGCGCTCATCATCTCCGTGCCGCTCACTTACTTTTCGGGCGTGGGTACGCTGGCACGCTGCGGCGTGCTCGCAAAGGGCGCGGTCTATCTCGACGGCCTCGCCGCCGTCAAAGTCGCCGCATTCGACAAGACGGGCACGCTCACCGAGGGCAAATTTTCCGTCGGCGCAGTGCACGGCGAAGCGCGCGCAATTCAGCTTGCCGCAGCGTTGGAGAAGGCGTCTTCCCACCCGCTTGCGCAGGCGTTCGAGGGCGTTGAAGCGCCCGCCGCGGAGGACGTTGCAGAAATTTCCGGAAGGGGGCTTTCGGGCATGGTAGGGGGAAAACGCGTCTTGGCAGGGAGCTATAAGCTCATGTGCGAGGCGGGGATCCCCTGCGAAGAGGTCGCATCCGACGCACTTCTCGTTTATGTGGCGGAGGACGGCGCCTTAGTGGGGAGTGTGGAGATCGAGGACCGCGTCCGCCCCGAGGCAAAGGAGGCGCTCGAGGGGCTGAAAAAGGCGGGCGTTTCCGAGATCGCCGTCCTCACGGGGGATACTGAGGCGCGCGCAAAAGCGGCGCTCAGAGGCTTGCCCGTCGACGAATTCTGCGCAGAGCTTCTTCCCGACGAAAAGCCCGCCAAGGCGCAGTCGCTCAAAGAGAAGGGAAAACTCCTGTATGTCGGCGACGGCATCAACGATACCCCCGTCATGACGGCGAGCGACGTCTCCGTCGCCATGGGCGGGCTGGGCAGCGACGCCGCCATCGAAGCAAGCGACTTTGTGCTCGCCTCCGATAATTTAAACGCTCTGCCGAAAGCGGTCAGGGGCGCAAAGAAGACGCGCAAGATCGTGATAGAAAACATCGTCTTTTCCATCGCGGTCAAGATCGCGCTGATGATCCTCTCGCTGACGATCCAGCTTCCGCTCTGGATCGCGGTGTTCGGCGATACGGGCGTGATGCTCCTTGCCGTACTCAATTCCATGCGCATGCGGGCGAAGATCAGATAGGAGCCGCGCGCAAGAAAATCATGTATACCGTTTCAACGCCGCTTGCATTGCAGGCGGCGTTTGTGCTATAATGGCGGTATGGAAAATATTCAGCACAAAAAAGAGCTCATCGACTGCGCCATGAAGCGCAGCGCATGCGATCTCGTCATTCAAAACGCCCGCGTGTTCAATGTGTTCACGGGCGCGCTGGAAGACGGCGAGATCGCCGTAAAAAACGGCGTGATCGTCGGGATCGGCATTGGCTATCGGGCGGAGCGCGTCTATGACGGCGCGGGCGCGATCTTCCTGCCCGGCTTTCTCGATGCGCACATCCATGTGGAGAGCACAATGCTCACCCCTGAAGAATTTGCGCGGACAGTTTCGCCGCACGGCACCGTCGGCATTGTCGCCGACCCGCACGAGCTTGTCAACGTATGCGGCGTAGAGGGCGCCGAGTACCTGAAAAAGGCGTTCGACCGCATCGGGATCGGCGGCGTGAAGCCCGTCGACGTTTTTATGCAGCTCCCTTCATGCATCCCCGCCACGCCCTTCGAGACGAGCGGCGCCTCCCTTGACGCCCGCGCGACGTGGGAGGAACTTGCCCGCGACGAATTTTTCGGGCTGGGCGAGATGATGAACTATCCCGCCGTTGTCGCGGGGGAGGAGGAAGTGCTCTCCAAGCTTGCGGCGGCTGAGGAGGCGGGGAAGATCGTTGACGGGCACGCGCCCGGACTCACGGGGGACGCGCTCGACGCCTATCTCGTCGCGGGCATCGCGACCGATCACGAGAGCCTGACGCTTGAGGAGATGCGGGAAAAAATCGCCCGCGGCATGTATGTGCAGATCCGCTGCGGCTCTTCCGCGAACAATATCGGCCTCTGTAAAGACGCCATTACGGCGGAGAACGCGCGCCGCTTCCTGCTCTGCACCGATGATAAACACGCGCATGATCTGGCGGAACGGGGGCACCTCGATGACGCGCTCCGCCGCCTCGTCAGAAGCGGCGTGCCCGCGCTCTATGCGGTGAACGCCGCAACGCTCAACGTCGCCGAATGCTACGGGCTCAAAGGGCGCGGCGCGATCGCTCCCGGATATATTGCAGACATGGTGGCGGTGGATTCGCTCGAAAACTTCCGCGTGCAAGCCGTGTTCAAGCGCGGCGTGCTCGTGGCGGAGAAGGGAAAGGCACTCTTTGCGTGCACGGAAAAATATCTTCCCGATGCCGTGAAAGATACTGTGCGCGTGAAAGATGTTTCGCCCGAGAGCTTCCTTCTGTCCGTCCGCGGCGGCAGGGCGCGCGCCATGAACGTCATGCCTTACGGGCTTGTCACCGAGGAGACGATCGTCCCCGTCGCCTGCGAGAGGGGCGACGTGCAGCTTTCCGGCACGGACCTTTGCAAACTCGCCGTCGTCGAGCGCCATTTTGCGAGCGGCAATATCGGACTGGGGCTGGTAAAGGGCTACGGACTGAGCGGCGGCGCGATCGGGATCTCCGTTGCGCACGACAGCCATAACCTCGTCGTCCTCGGTGACGACAACGCGGCGATGGCGCGCGTCGTGGCGCTCCTCAAAGAGATGGGCGGCGGCATGGCGCTCGTAAATGCGGAAGGGGAACAGACCTTCCCGCTCGAAGTCGCTGGGCTGATGAGCGTGCGCCCGGCGGAGGAAGTTGCCGCGCAAACGGCGCGCATCTCGGCGGCTGCCCGCGCCATGGGCGTGAAGGAAGAGTACGATCCCTTCATGACGCTCGCATTCCTCGCGCTGCCTGTCATACCTCATCTCAAACTTACAGATAAGGGCCTTTTCGACGTGGACGCTTTCGCCTTCAGGGAGATCGAACCGTGACGTTTGAACGCGCAGGGGAGAGCGATCTTGCCGTGATCGGCGCGGTTCTGGCGGCGGCGCGGCAGTATCTCCATGAACAGGGGCTTGACCAGTGGCAGAAATTTCCCCCGACGGCGGAGGATACGCGCGCGCATTTTGCGCGCGGCGAACAGTATGTCCTGCGCGACGGGGATGAGATCGCGGGCGTGTGCGTCGTCGTCCCTTACGAGCCCGCCTACGACCATATCGACGGCGCATGGCTGCAAAAGGGCAGCTATCTCGCCATTCACCGTGTGGCGGCTTCGCCCTCTGTGCGCAGGCGCGGCGTGGCTTCGGCACTCTTTGCAGGGGCGGAGCGGCTGGCGCGGGAACGCGGCGTCGGCGCGCTGCGCATCGATACGCATGATGGCAATCTTCCCATGCGGCGCGCGCTCGAAAAAAACGGGTTTGTTTTTTGCGGGAACGTCACGATCGCCACGGGCGAGCACCGCGTCGCATACGAAAAAATCATTGCGGAGGCAGATATGCAGACCATTGTCGCGGCAACCGGAAACGCACATAAACTCAGGGAGATCAGGGCGATCTTCGCGGGCGTGAACATCCTCTCCGAACGTGAGGCGGGCTTTGCGGGCGAGATCGAGGAGACGGGCGGGACCTTCCTCGAAAATGCGCTCATCAAGGCGCGCGCCGTGTGTAAGGCAACGGGGCTTCCCGCGCTCGCGGACGACAGCGGGCTGTGCGTGGAGGCGCTCGGCGGCGCGCCCGGTGTGCGGAGCGCCCGCTATTCGGGCGGGGGCGATGCGGAAAACCGCGCGCTGCTCCTCAAAAATCTCGCGGGGACAGCCGACCGCCGCGCACACTTTGCATGCGCTGTTGCGCTCGTCTTCCCCGATGGGCGCGAGGTGACGGCGGAGGGCAGAACGGAGGGCGAGATCCTCTCCGAAGAGCGCGGCTCGAACGGCTTCGGGTACGATCCGCTCTTTTACAGCACCGATCTTAAAAAGAGCTTTGCCGAGGCGGACGAAGCGGAGAAGAACGCAGTCTCCCACCGCGGCAGGGCGCTCAGATCTTTGGAGGCAAAACTTTGAAAACATTTGTTGTCATTTCCGATTCGCACGGGCGGCGCAAAAATATCGCAAAGATCGCACCGCTCTTTGCAGAGAATCATTTCGTCGTGCACCTCGGCGACGGGTCGTCCGATCTGCGCGAGTACACAAAGAATGATCCGGAGAAGTTTCTCATCCTCAAAGGCAACTGCGATTTTTCCTACGGCATGGAGGAGTACGTCATCGAGGAAGAGGGCGTGCGCATTTTGTGCTGTCACGGGCATAAATACGGCGTGAAGAGCGGCATCGGAAGGCTCGCCGCCCACGCAAAAGAGCGCGACTGCACCGTTGCGCTCTACGGGCATACGCACCGAGCCGCCGTTGAGGAAGCAGACGGCGTGCTCTGTATCAATCCCGGCTCTCTCGGCTCTTATACCGATCCGAGCTACTGTTATCTTGTTGTCCATCAGGGCAAGGTCACGCCGGCCATCGTTCCGCTGCAATAGGCGATCATATGCAACAATTGCAATCATAGCATGCGCGCCCCGCCGTTCGGCGGGGCGCGCGTAATTATTCGGAATGCTTATCCGGAGGACTCTCGGCGGGCGACGGCGGTACCATGTCCGCGGCGGTCGCTTCGGCAGAAGGTGCGGGGGCATGCTCGCGGCGGCGGGCAAGTACGAGGTGATACGCCCACTGTCCGACCGCCGCGCCGATGATGATCACATACCCGACGATGCTCAGAAGCTCCGGGATCTGATCGAGAATGAAATAGCCGAGGATCGCCGCGAAGAAGACCTGCATGTAGTCGAATACGGCGATCTCCTTGGCGGGCGCCTGGCGGTATGCGGCGGTAATGCAGAATTGCCCTCCCGTGGCGGCGGCGCCCGCGAGAAGAAGATACAAAAGCTGCATGCCCGTCATGGGTTCGTAGGTGACGATCATGACGGGCAAGGTGACTACGGTCGAAAACGCAGCAAAGCAGAAGACCGTCATGATCCCGCGCTCGCCCTTGGTGCCGAGGATGCGCACACAGGTGTAGGCAATCCCTGCGCAGGCGCCGCTCAGAAATCCCGCGATCGCAGGGATGACCGCCATATCAAAGCGGGGATTGACCACGCACATCGCGCCCGCAAAGGCGATGAGTACGAAGATGATCTCGGGGATGCGCGGTTTTTCGCGCAGCAGGAATACCGAGAAGAGAATGGCAAAGAAGGGGGAGAGCTTGTTCAGGATGGAGGCGTCGGAGATGCTTCCGATGTGATCGATGGCATAGAAGTTGAGGATAACGCCCAAAAGCCCGATCGCCGAGCGCAGAAAGTGCCACGGAATGCACGCCCTGCTCCTGATGCGGAAATGCTGTTTCTGAAAACACAGCATTATGCCGACCACCACCACGGTGATCCCATTGCGGAAAAATACCTTCTGGAAGAGCGGCAGATCGCCCGCCATATTTACAAAGAGGTTCATGAGCGCGAAGCACAGCGCCGCGCCCAGAATAAAGAGGATGCCGAGTCCCTTTTTGCCAGCCGTCGTCATACGCTATATTATATTCCCGCGGGAGGGAAAAGTCAAACGCCTTGGAGGCGCTCTTTGCCGCACAGGGTGAATGTTTTCGCATTATGCCTTTTGTGTATGGAACGCAATGAAAAACAGGTATGTCAGATATGCGTAGTTATGTGGTATAATAAGGGCGAGCAATAAGGAGGCATCATTTTATGGCAAACGCAAAAAAATTGGTTGCATATTTTTCATGCAGCGGCGTAACAAAGCGCGCGGCGGAAACGATCGCGCGGTCGGCGGGCGCCGATCTCTTCGAGATAGAGCCCGTGCAGCCCTATACGGCGGCAGATCTTAACTGGATGGATAAAAAGAGCCGTTCCACACTCGAGATGCAGGACGCATCCAGCCGCCCCGCGATCGCTCATACGGTACCCGACATGGCGGCATACGATACCGTGTTTGTGGGCTTCCCCAACTGGTGGGGCGTTGCGCCGCGCATTATCGAGACCTTCCTCGAAAGTTACGACTTCTCGGGAAAAACGGTCGTGCCCTTCTTCACGTCGGGTGGCAGCGGCGCGGGAAAGACGGACAGCATTCTGCATGGGTGCTGTTCTTCTGAAACCGCATGGAAGCCGTGCAAGCGCATCGCAAGTTTGGGCGAAGTCGAGGGTTGGGTCGCGTCGCTCGGGCTTTAAGGAGATACATATGGATTACAAATCGTTTGAAAAGAGCAATGTATTCGGGCTTGGAAGTGAAAATACCGCCTTTGCGCAGTTTTTCATCGGAAAATCCTATCTCAATCCGCTCACGCCCGCGGGCGTGACGCCCTTTTTTGCCAACGTCACCTTTGAGCCGGGCTGCCGCAACAATTGGCATACGCACCATGCGGCGAAGGGCGGCGGGCAGATCCTTTTATGCACGGCGGGCAGCGGCTGGTACCAGGAGTGGGGCAAGCCCGCAAGGAGCCTGAGTGCCGGCGACGTGGTCGTCATTCCCGCGAACGTCAAGCATTGGCACGGCGCGAAAAAGGATAGCTGGTTTGCGCACATTGCGGTGGAAGTCCCCGGCGAAGAGACGAAAAACGAGTGGCAGGAGCCTGTCTCCGACGAGGAATATAACGCGCTCTGATGCGACTTTCTCTGAAAAAGATGCGGCAGCTGATCTGCGCCCCAAAGGTTGGACAAGCTTTTGGGGCGCAGATTTTTATACGCGTATTTTTATATTTTCCGAGCATTCCTTTTCATCAAACAGCGAAACGCGGCAGCGCGGGAGAGATCGCGATCGTGTTTTCGCGGCTGCCCGCGTCTTTTTTTATGTGCTACATAGGCGGCGGGAAATCGGGGAAAATAAGATATATGAACGGATGACAGAGCCGGTATAAGCGCAGTCAATAGGAAGGTTTGGAGAGAAAAATACTCAAAATTTTCCAAACGATTGACTTTGTGTCTCTCGTCTGTTATAATTGCACATGAGCATTTTATCTTTCACGGAAAAAGGACGGCGTCTTTCAGACCTTGCTGTGCAGCCGGAAAGACGTCGGGAGGAGAAGGCATGAACGAAGTGATCGGAACCATTCTGGAAGCGGAAGCGCGCGCCGAAGAGATCGTGCGCGCCGCCGAAGAAGATGCCGTGCGCATCCTTGCCGAGGGCGAGCGCGCGGCGGAAAATATCGCCGCCGCCGCTGAAAAGACGCTGCTCGCCGAACGGGAGAGTGCGATCTCCGCGGCGGAACGCGCCGCCGAAGAAAAATATCGTGCCATTCTCACGGAAGGCGAAAAAGCTGCCGCCGCTCTGCGCGATTCCTGCGCCGGTAAAGTCGACGCTGCGGCAGACGCCGCCGTTTCAAGGGTATTCGGGAAATGATCGCGGCCATGTCAAAATTTCGGCTGACGGCACTGTCGGAGGACCGTGCGCAGCTGATGGGTGCGCTGCAAAAGACGCAGCTCGTCGAACTCACCTTCTCCTCGTCCGAGGGCGAAGAGGGGGCGGTTTTGCATACCGCCGGCATCGCGGCGCTTTCCGAAAAACTTGCGCGCGTAAACAGATGCATTGAATTTCTCCGCGCGCAGGCGGACGGCGTTCCCGATAAAAAGGCGATCCGCGGGCAGATGAGCGATCAGATCCTGCTCGATTACGACGATTTTGCCGCCGCAGCGAAAGAGGAAGCGCGGCTCATGGAGATCGTCGCCCGTATGGAAACGCTTGCGGAAGCGCTCGCCTTGCGCAAGGCGGAGCGGAACAAGCTCGCCGCGTCAAAGAGCCAGATCGCGCCCTATGCCGCCGTCCCCGAGCGCTTTTCCGATCTTGCCGATACGCGCAATACAATTTGTTTCTTTGGTCTCATCGATGAAGGGGCGGTCCCCGCGTTGCAGGAATATGCCGGTCAGGAACCGCTCGCCGCGCTGACCCTCTATACGGGAGGGAAGCAGGTGCCCGTCTCGCTCTTTGTGCATCGCTCCGTCGGAGAAGCTGCGGCAGAGAAGCTCTCTGAGCTTGGTTTTGCCCGCTGCGGCTTCCGCTTCGAGGCGACCGCGGCGGAGGAAATGCAGCGGCTCGACGCAGAGACGGCGCGGCTTCTCGAAGAGGAGCGCGCCTTCTCCGAGGAGGCGCAGAAGGAGATCCCCGCGCTCAAAGATTTGAAAGTTTTTGCCGACTATCTCTCTACGGAGACGGAAAAAGCAGAGGATTACGAACGTTTTTTCAAGACGAAGGCAACGTTCACAATGGACGGATATGCGCCCAAGGACGACATCGGGCGCGTACAGGAAGCCGTCGCAGCGGTGACGGACGCGTATCTGCTCGATTTCTCCGATCCGGAGGAAACCGACACGCCGCCTACGCTCCTGAAAAATAAGGGACCTGCCAAAACGGCGGAATTTATTACGAACATGTACTCCGCGCCCGATTACCGCGAGTTTGACCCCAACGGATTTGTTTTCGTCTTTTTCATGATCTTTTTCGGGATCATCATGGCGGATATGGGGTACGGGCTGTTGCTCTTTCTCGGCGGGCTCATCCTCACGCGCCGCCGCAAAGTCAACGACGGCATGAAAAAGCTCTGCGCGATCATGACGTACGGCGGGATCTTCACGGCTGCTTTCGGCGCCCTGTTCGGCTCCATGTTCGGCGCGGCGCTGTATCCGTCCATTCTGCCCGATCCGTCTTCGGGAAGCAGGACGGACGTGCTCACCATCCTGCTCGGATGCCTCGCGTTGGGGCTGCTGCAGATCACGGTGGGGTATGTGTTGAGCGCCGTCAACAGCCTGCGCCGCGGGCACGTCGCCGACGCGATCTGCGATGCGTTTTCCTGGGTGCTCTTCTGTATCGGGCTGTTTTTCGCGGTCTTTAATTTTCTCACCGAATATTTCGGCATTCCCGTCTCCGCGGGCGTGCATGCGTTCTTTGAGACGATGACGCTCCCGGGCGTCATCATGCTGGGCGTCGGACTTGCGGTCGCGGCGCTCACGGCGGGCAGAAAGGAGAAGCTCCTCGGAAAATTCACAAAGGGTTTCGGGGCGGTTTACGGCATCATCAACCTTTTGTCGGACGTCCTCAGCTATGCCCGTCTCTTCGGACTCATGCTCTCGGGCATGATCATCGGTCAGCAATTCAACGGCATCGGGCTTGACCTGATCGCCGCGGGCGGCGTCGGCTTTGTATTCGGGCCCGTCGTCATGGTGATCGGCCACGCCTTCAATCTTGCGATGGGCGTGCTCGGCGCATACATTCACGATTGCAGATTGCAGTATATCGAGTTTTTCTCGAAGTTCTACACGGGCGAGGGCGCGCTCTTTACGCCGCTCGGTTCGCGCAGACAGTACGTTTACTTTAAGGAATAATCAAATTGGAGGATACATTTTTATGGGTGGACAGGCAATCGCCATTCTGGGGCTTGCGATCTGTGCGGGGCTCTGCGGCGTAGGTTCCGCGATCGGTCTTTTCAAGACGGGATCTGCTGCGGCGGGGGTGCTCGCGGAGGACGCAAAGAAGTTTTCCAAAGTCATGATCCTGGTGCTGCTCCCCGCAACGCAGGGTATTTACGGGTTCGTCATGGCGCTGGTCGGACAGGGCGCCGTCACGGCGGATATGAGCGTGGCGCAGGGATGGTCGGTGTTCGCCGCCGTTATGCCGCTCGCGATCACGGGGCTTATTTCCGCGATCTATCAGGGCAAGACGTCGGTGAGCTGTATCTATGCCGTGGCAAAGGACGAGAAGCTCTCGGGTAAACTCGTCATGTTCCCCGCCATGGTCGAAACATACGCCATCTTCGGGCTGGTCATCTCCCTGCTGTTCACGCTTTCGATCTGAGGTAGCGCGATGGAAGGCAGAGAGGCGATCGTCGGTAAAATTTTATCAGACGCAGAGGAAAAAGCCGCGGCGATCAGAGCGGACGCTTCGGCGCGCGCGGAAACGCTTGCGCAAGACGCCCGCCGTGCGGCGGAGGAGAGTCTCGCGGCGGGCAGGCGTGCGCTGGAAACGCAGGCCGCGGAGATCGTAGCCCGCAGGGAGACGGTTGCCGCGCTCGATGTGCGCAAAGCGCTCCTTGCAGCCAAGCGCAGCGTGATCGACGAAGTGTTTGCAGGCGCGCTCGCCTCCGCGCGCGCGTTCGGAAAGGCGAAGTATTGTTCTGTGCTTGAAGCGCTGCTTGAACGGTATGCGGAGACGGGCGACGAAGTGTATCTCGCCGCCGACGCGCCCGTCGGCGAAAAGGAGCTTGTCTCCTGTAAGGCGTTTGCCGCAAAAAAATTACGGTTTGCCGGAAGAATGGAGCTGAGCGGCGGACTGCGCCTCGAAAACGACGTCTGCGTGAAGGATCTGTCCTTCGGCGCCCTTCTGGAGGCGGAACGCGGCGAACTGGAGCGGGAGATCGCGGCGGCGGTGTTCCCCGCGGAGAAATAGGATGCCGAACAGTATTTATGCCAACGCAAGAGCTTCCGCGCTGGAAGCCACGCTTCTCGGGGCTGAACGGCTCGCGAGAATGATCGACTGTACTTCTGCGGAAGACGCGATGAAGATCTTGCAGGAAGTCAATTTCGGCGAGGGGCTGAGCGTGCCTGCGTCAGAGATCGAGCAGCTCGTCGAGGCGGAGGAAAGGTCGCTTGCGGCATTTATCCGCGAGTCTTCGCCTTCGCACGGGCTGATGCGTTTTCTGCTTGCGAAGTATGATTACCACAATGCCGAAGCCGCCATGCGCGCCAAGCATCTCCGCACCGATCTCCGTCCCATGGCGGGGACGGAGGGGGCGTACCCGCTTGCACTGTTGGAAGAAAAGATCTCTGCGGACGACTATACCGCTTTTCCCGCGCCCCTTCGAGAGGCGCTTGCGGCGGCGGACGAGGCGTTTGTCGTCGGCGGCGCGACGGGACGGAAGGTGAATGCGCTCTTTACGCGCGCGATGTTTGCCGATCTTGCGGCGCTTGCGGGGAAAGACGCGCTGCTTTGCGAGATCGTCTCCGCAAAGGCGGACGCAGCCAACATCGGCGTTGCGCTTCGCGCCCGCAATACGGCGCTTGCGGCAGAGATGGCTGTTTCGGGCGGCAGGCTGACGCGGGAGGAGATGCGCGTCCTTGCGGAGGAGAGCGCGGATACCATCCGCGAAAAATCGCGGTTTTCGCCGCGGCGCGAACTCATCGCGGCGGCTCTGGAAGATTTTTCGGAGGATCGTCCGCTCACGGCGCTCGAACGGGCGGCGGAGAGCTATGCGCTCGTCCTGTTGAAAAAAGAGAGATACAGCGACGAGGGGAACGCACCCTTCCTTCGCTATTGTTATTACAAATTTGCGGAACTGTGCAATGTCAAGATCGTCATGTCCTGCCTTTCGAACGGGGTGGACAGAGCGACGGTCCGCGCACGGCTGAGGGAGAGTTATGAAGGGCAGAATGGCTATCATCGGTGACGGCGACGGAGCGCTCGTCTTTCGCGCCGCGGGAATGGACGCTTACCGCGCCGATACCGCAGCGGAAGCGAAGACGCTCCTGAAAAAGATCGCGGGAGAGTATCAGGTCATTTTCGTGACCGATCTTCTGGCTGCCGATATGGAAAACGAGATCGCGGCATACGCGCGGGAAGCCTATCCCATCGTGCTCTCCGTTCCCTCTGTGCGCGGAGGAAACGGGTATGGCGAGAAGCTCCTGCGCAAGTGTTCGGAGCGTGCGCTGGGCATGGATATTCTGCCCCGCAGCAAATCAAAATAACTGACATGGTCAGACGGAGAAGGGAATGCAAGGGAAAATCGTAAAGGTATCCGGTCCGCTCATCGTGGCGGAAAATATGGCGGATTGCAAGATGTACGACGTCGTGCGCGTGAGCGAAAAAAAGCTCATCGGCGAGGTCATCGAGCTGCGCGGCGACAGAGCGTCCATCCAGGTCTATGAGGAGACGGGCGGCCTCGGCCCCGGGGAGATCGTCGAGACGACGGGTGTGCCGCTCTCGGTAGAGCTTGCCCCCGGACTCATCGAGGGCATTTTCGACGGGATCCAGCGCCCGCTCACGCGCATTGCGGAGACTTATGGCGACAGGATCACCCGCGGGATCTCCGTCACAAATCTCGATCACGAAAAAAAGTGGGAGTTTGTCCCGCTCGTCAAAGAGGGCGACGACGTGGAGACGGGGGATTTTCTCGGCTATGTGCAGGAGACGCCCATCGTTCAGCATAAGATCATGGTGCCGTTCGGCGTGAAGGGCAAGGTCACCTTCATCGCAAACGGCATGTATAACATCACGGAGACGGTCGCGAAGATCGCCGCGGAGGGCGGCGAACGGGAGGTCGCTATGCTCACCCGCTGGCCTGTGCGCCGCGGTCGTCCGTACCGCGAGAAGATGTCGCCCTCCATGCCCATGATCACGGGGCAGCGCGTCATCGATACGCTCTTTCCCATTGCCCGCGGCGGTGTGGCGGCGGTCCCCGGTCCCTTCGGGAGCGGAAAGACCGTGGTGCAGCATCAGCTCGCCAAGTGGGCGGACGCCGATATTATCGTCTACATCGGCTGCGGCGAGCGCGGGAACGAGATGACGGATGTTCTCAACGAGTTCCCTCAGCTCAAAGACCCCAAGACGGGCGAACCGCTCATGAAGCGTACGGTGCTCATTGCAAACACGTCGGATATGCCCGTTGCCGCGCGCGAGGCGTCCATCTATACGGGCATCACCATTGCGGAATATTTCCGCGATATGGGGCTGAACGTTGCGATCATGGCGGACTCCACGTCCCGCTGGGCGGAGGCGCTGCGCGAAATGAGCGGCCGCCTTGAAGAGATGCCCGGCGAAGAGGGGTATCCCGCCTATCTTTCCAGCCGCCTTGCGGAGTTCTATGAGCGCGCGGGCATTGTCAGAACGCTCGGAAAAGAGCAGCGCGTCGGCTCCGTTACGGCGATCGGCGCGGTCTCTCCTGCGGGCGGCGATCTCTCGGAGCCTGTCGCGCAGGCGACGCTCCGCATCGTCAAGGTATTCTGGGGGCTTTCGTCCGGCCTTGCCTACAAGCGCCATTTCCCCGCGATCGACTGGCTCATCAGTTATTCGCTGTATGCCGACCGCCTTTCGGCGTGGTATACGAAGAACGCTTCGCCCGATTTCAGCGAGCTGCGCGCGTTTGCCATTCACGTCTTGCAGGAGGAGGCGGAACTCAACGAGATCGTACGTCTTGTCGGCGCCGATTCGCTCTCCTATAAAGATCGCCTGACGCTGGAAACGGCAAAGTCCATCCGCGAGGATTTCCTGCATCAGAATGCCTTCCACGAGACGGATACCTTCACTTCCATCGCAAAACAGTGTAAAATGCTGCGTCTGATCTACGACTTCCACCGCCTCGGGTTGAATATGCTCTCGGCGGGGGCGGATTATTCGAGGCTCGTCAACCTTCCCGTGCGGGAGAAGATCGGCAGGAGCAAATATATTTCGGAAGATGACCTCGCGCAGTTCGACGATATTGCCGCCCAACTGAAGAGTGAGATCCGCAGCCTTGACGGAGGGAAAGCCGGTGTTTAAAGAATATAAGACCATCAGGGAAGTCGTAGGGCCTCTGATGCTCGTTGAGGGCGTCGAGGGGGTCAAATATAACGAACTCGTCGAGATCGTGCAAAAGGACGGCGAAGTGCGCCGCGGCAAGGTGCTCGAAGTCGAACGGGACAGGGCGCTCGTTCAGCTCTTTGAAAATTCGCAGGGATTGCAGATCTCCACGAGCCGCGCCAAATTTCTGGGGCACAGCATGGAGCTTGCCGTCTCGGAAGATATGCTCGGCCGCGTATTCGACGGCATGGGCAACCCGCGCGACGGTGGCGCGCCCATCATTGCGGAAAAGCGCATGGACATCAACGGCGAGCCGATCAACCCTGCTGCGCGCGACTACCCCAACGAATTTATCCAGACGGGCATTTCCGCCATTGATGGCTTGAATACGCTTGTCCGCGGGCAGAAACTTCCCGTGTTCAGCATGAGCGGACTGCCGCACGCCGAACTTGCGGCGCAGATCGCGCGGCAGGCGCGCGTTCTGGGCAGCGACGAGAAGTTTGCCGTCGTCTTTGCGGCGGTCGGCATCACCTACGAGGAGGCGGACTATTTCATCCGCGATTTCCAGGAGACGGGCGCGATCACGCGCACGGTGCTCTTTACCAACCTCGCAAACGACCCCGCCATCGAGCGCATTTCTACGCCGAGAATGGCGCTCACCGCGGCGGAGTATCTTGCATACGATCTGGGAATGCACGTTCTCGTTATCATCACCGACATCACCAACTACTGCGAGGCGCTCAGAGAGGTCTCAGCGGCGCGCAAGGAGGTGCCGGGGCGCAGAGGGTATCCGGGGTATCTGTATACCGACCTAGCCTCTATGTACGAGCGCGCGGGACGTATCCGCGGCAAAAAGGGTTCGATCACACAGATCCCCATTCTCACCATGCCGGAAGACGACAAGACGCACCCCATTCCCGATCTCACGGGCTACATCA
The DNA here is from genome assembly GCA_944340685.1 of uncultured Clostridia bacterium. Taxonomy (GTDB): domain Bacteria; phylum Bacillota; class Clostridia; order Christensenellales; family Borkfalkiaceae; genus Gallimonas. The sequence continues at coordinate 32,572 of CALVLR010000102.1, forward strand.
CCGAGGGGCAGATCATTCTCTCGCGCGAGCTGTATCAGAAGGGCGTTACGCCGCCCATCGACGTTCTTCCCTCGCTCTCCCGTCTCAAAGACAAGGGTATCGGCGCGGGCAAGACGCGCGAAGATCATGCCGATACCATGAACCAGCTCTTCTCGGCATATGCGCGGGGCAAGGAGTCCAAGGAGCTTGCCGCGATCCTCGGAGAAGCCGCCCTCTCCGAAACCGACAAACTGTACGCAAAGTTTGCGGAGGAGTTCGAAAAACGATACGTCTCGCAGGGCTTTGCCGTCAACCGGTCCATTGAGGAGACGCTCGATCTCGGCTGGGAACTGTTGCGGATCCTGCCGAAAGCCGAACTCAAGCGCATCAAGGAAGCGTATATCGAAAAGTATTATCAATCGTAAAGAGGAAGGAGCATGGCGCGCATCAACGTAAATCCCACGCGCATGGAGCTGAAAAAGCTGAAGGCGCGGCTGAAAACCGCGCAGCGCGGATATAAACTGCTCAAAGATAAGACGGACGAGATGGTTCGCCGCTTTTCCGTGATCGTCCGCGAGACGAAGGCGCTGCGCGACGAGACGGAAGAAGAAGTCGTGCGCGTCCTGCGGCAGTTTTCGCTTGCGCGCGGCGTCATGTCCAAGCGGGATGTGGAGCGCATCTTTTCCATGCCTTCCGTCTCTCTCGCGCTGGAATGTACGACCGTCAACGTTCTGAATGTAGAGATCCCGAAACTGCACCTTGAAGAGCGTGCGAAGGAGGAGAAATTTCCCTATTCGTTTGCCGACGTCACCAGCGAGGCGGATTATGCCGTGCAGGCGGCGGGGGAGGTCGTTTCCCGCCTTCTGCGCCTTGCGGAAATGGAAAAGGCGACCGCCATGCTCGCCGACGAGATCGAGCGCAGCAAGCGCCGCGTCAACGCGCTGGAATACGTTATGATTCCCGATCTGGAGGAGACGATCCGCTACATCTCCCAGAAGCTTGAAGAGAACGAGCGCGGGAGCCTCACGCGCCTCATGAAGGTGAAGAGTATGCTCGCCGACCGCGACGCATAACAAATCTTAAAACGCAGTCCCGCAAGGGGATTTGAAGCACGG
>CALVLR010000103.1 GCA_944340685.1 uncultured Clostridia bacterium
CAACAACGTCAACGTTCCCGAGTATGCCGAAAAGGGCAGCTCCATTCTCGACGCGGGCGCGGAGTACTCCTTCCACGCGACGTATAAATTTGAATGAGTTCACGAAATTCTTTTCGAACTGACGCGGAAAATCTTCGTGAAAGGAAAAAAACCCGCGGGTACGGCTTGCGCCTATCCGCGGTTTTGTCTCAACCGCGCCAAGGGAAAGCGCGGTTTCGGTCACAAAATTGCTGCTGAAATCGCAATTTCTTAGTTCGCGCATACGCCGAAGCCCCACTGGGGCTATCGGCATAACGTACGCGCTCACCTCTCGCCGCCGCTCTTTTCGCAACGTAATGGCACGCGGCGGCTCACTCTTTCCCGTAAGTCGCAAGCGACAAATTGAGGGCGCTGGCGGAGGGTGAGCGGCGCTTTATGCGCACCGCCACGGTGTGGCGTGCGTGCGCCGCGAACTGAGGTTTTTGCCATTGTCGGCAAAAACCGTGACCGAACGCAAGGTCTACTTGCGTGAGACACCTTCCTTGCGCGAGCGATTGATAACGTGTCACAGATCTTTACAGGGTCATTTCTTCTTTTTGAACTCATTTTCCTCTTCGGCAGTAGAAAAGGAAAATCCGACGCGCTCGTTCCGAAGGAGCAGTTCGCGCACAAAGTCGTCGTAGAGACTGTCTTTGATGACGATGACCATATAGCGCGTCTTTTCCCCGTCAAAGTACACCGCAAGTTTATTTGCCCCCTTAAAGAGGTGTACCGAATAAATTTTATCGAGCGGGCTGGAGATGCGGATGACGCCCAGCGAGAGCGTGAGTTTTTTCTCGGTCAGAATGTATTCGGAACGGATGAGCATCGCGGCGATGATGACGGCGATCGCAATGCTGACAATGTACAGAAGGGCATATTTGATCCATTCGAGCGCGGAGCCGAGATCCCCGCCGCGCACAAAGTCGACGAACTGCCAGGTCGTCAGGGCAAAGCCTGTCGCGCAGAGCACAAGGCCTATGATGAACACGGCGACGATGAGCGCCGAAAATCTGAATTTATAGCGCTTTGCGGGCAACGGTTTCTTTTCTTCGTTGATCTCATAACGGGGGACAGGATATTCCATGCGTTCAGTATACCAAATTTGCGCGCAAAAAGCAAGGGGAGAAGGGCGGCGAGGCGGGTTTTCACAAACTTTCCCGATTTTGGGAGAAAAAAATGCGGCAAAGCGCGGCTTCTTTTCTCCGAATGCTTGAAAAATCGGACAAAATCCATTATAATAAAACAAATACAATTCAGCGGAAGGGCGCGCCGGTGCGATCCTTCCGCGGGACAACGGAGGACAGGGCGGCATGGTCAAACTCATCAAAAAGGGCGTCTACTATACGGAAGGGCGCATCGTAAAGGAATCGCAGGCGTTTTTCACGTCGGATAAAAAGGAAGCGGCAATGAAAAACACGCTCTCCTATGCCATTCTGAAGGCGCATAATGCGGGCGACGAGGAAAATCTGCGTATCCGTTTCGACGCGATCGCCTCGCACGACATCACCTATGTGGGCATTATCCAGACGGCGAAGGCGAGCGGACTCAAAGAGTTTCCCATTCCCTACACGCTCACCAACTGCCACAACTCTCTGTGCGCGGTAGGCGGCACCATCAACGAGGACGACCACGTCTTCGGGCTTTCCGCGGCAAAAAAATACGGCGGGGACTATGTTCCCGCGCACCTTGCGGTCATTCATCAGTATATGCGGGAATGCGCGGCGGGCTGCGGCAAGATGATCCTCGGCTCCGATTCCCACACCCGCTACGGCGCGCTCGGCACGATGGCGATCGGTGAGGGCGGCCCCGAACTCGTCAAACAGCTTCTCCGCCAGACGTACGACGTCAAGCGCCCGCCCGTCATCGCCGTATATCTTAAGGGAAAACTGAGAAGGGGCGTCGGCCCGCAGGACGTTGCGCTTGCGCTCGTCAGGGCGACGTTTGCAAGCGGCTTCGTCAAGAATAAGATCCTGGAATTTGTCGGTCCCGGGATCGCCAATCTCTCCATGGATTACCGCATCGGCATCGACGTGATGACGACGGAGACGACCTGCCTCTCCTCGATCTGGGAGACGGACGAAAAGACGGAGGAGTTCCTGCGCATTCACGGAAGGGAAGGGGACTACCAAAAACTCACCGTTCCCCAGCCCGCCTATTACGACGGCGCGGTCGTCATCGACCTCTCGCGCGTGGAGCCGATGATCGCGCTTCCCTTCCATCCCTCCAATGCCTATACCATCCGCGAGTTCCTCGCCGATCCCATTCCGCTTCTCAGAAAGGCGGAGGAGCAGGGCAGAAAGCTCAAAGGGGATGAGAGTTTCACGCTCACCGACAAGGTGCGGGGCGGGAAGGTCTACGTCGATCAGGGCATCATCGCGGGCTGCGCGGGCGGCGGCTATGAAAACGTCGCGGAGGCTGCGGAGATCCTGCGCGGCAAGAGCGTCGGTACGGGCGCCTTTGCACTCAGCGTATACCCTGCGTCCCAGCCGGTCTACAAGGCGCTTGCCGAGGGCGGCTACGTCGGAACGCTCATGGAGGCGGGCGCCGTCGTGAAAACGGCGTTCTGCGGTCCCTGCTTCGGCGCGGGCGACGTGCCTGCCAACAACGGGCTCTCCATCCGCCACACCACCCGCAACTTTGAAAACCGCGAGGGCAGCAAGCCCGCGGCGGGGCAGCTCGCGGCGGTCGCGCTCATGGACGCCCGCTCGATCGCGGCGACGGCGGCAAACGGCGGCGTGCTCACCTCCGCGCTCGACTACGAATACAGCAAACGCATCAAAAAGTATAAATACGACGGCAAGATCTACGAAAACCGCGTCTATCACGGCGCAGGCAAACCCGATCCTTCCGCCGAACTCGTATACGGTCCGAATATTGCCGACTGGCCCGAACAGATCGCCCTCGGGGGGCACCTTCTCATGAAGGTCGTCTCCGTGCTCACCGACCCCGTGACGACGACGGACGAACTCATTCCCTCGGGCGAGACTTCCTCTTACCGCTCCAATCCCATGAAGCTCGCGGAATTTGCGCTCTCGCGCAAAGACCCGCAGTACGTCTCCCGCGCGAAGGCGGTCGCCGCCGAGGAAAAGGTGCGCCGCGAGACGGGCGCGCTCCCCGCGGAAGTGCTTGCAGATCTCGGCGGATTTGTGCCCGAAGAGGGGACGATCTACGGCAGCGTGGTCGTATCCAATAAACCGGGCGACGGCTCCGCACGCGAACAGGCGGCTTCCTGCCAGCGCGTTTTAGGGGGCGTTGCCAACATCTGCCGCGAATATGCGACCAAGCGGTATCGCTCCAACCTCATTAACTGGGGCATGCTGCCCTTCACGGCGGCAAAGTTTGAGCTTGGCGTCGGCGATTACGTCTATGTGCCAAACGCGGCGGACGCCGTAAAAACGGGGGAGGAGCGCGTCGTCGCCAAAGTCATTTCGGGCGGCAAAACGCGCGACATCGTCCTTGAACTGGGGGCGCTTACGGAGGACGAGCGCAGGATCCTGCTTGCGGGCTGCCTCATCAACTACAACAGAGAGAAGGCGGGGCTATGAAGCGCTATACGCTGAACGGATTTGAGTCCGTCGTCGATCTTACGCCCTATCCGCGCCCAGAAACGCTCTCCGAAGAGGAAAAGACCGCCGCAACGGATACGCTGCTCAAATTTCTCCTGCGCGAGCGCGGCATGATCGCCGCGTTCTCCGCCTCGCCGGAGAGAAAGCGCGCGCTCGTGCGGGGCTATATGAACGAGCGCCCTGCGCATCCGATTCCCGCCGACATTATCACCGTGCAGGACAGACTTTTCTGGACGGAGAGCGTGGAAAAGGGCATTGTGGACGCGGCATCTTTCCGCTACGACGAGCATGGGCTTGCACTGTGGGAGGGGGATATTACGCGCCTCGGGATCGACGGCATCGTCAATGCCGCCAACAGCGGGATGCTGGGCTGTTTTTTGCCCAATCACAACTGTATCGATAACGTCATTCACTCCGCCGCGGGCATGCAGCTCCGCGACGACTGCGCCAAGATCATTGCAGACCAAGGCCGCGGCGAGGAGACGGGAGACTGCAAGCTCACGCGCGCTTTCAATCTTCCCAGCCGATACGTCCTGCACACCGTCGGTCCGATGATCCGCCGCGAAGTGGGCGAGGCGGAGCGGGCGCAGCTCCGTTCCTGCTATTATTCCTGCCTCGATGTTGCCGAGCGTGCGGGGCTTGGTGCGGTCGCGTTCTGCTGTATCTCCACGGGCGTGTTCAACTTTCCGCGCGCAGAGGCTGCGGAGATCGCCGTCGGAGCGGTCCTCAAATGGAAGATGCGTCATAAAGAGAGCGGGCTTCGCGTCGTGTTCAATACGTTTTTGAAAGAAGATACCGCGATCTACCGCAATATCCTGAAAATGGTATAAATATCAAAAACGATAAAAACCGCCTGCGGGCGGCTTTTCGTTTGTCCGGCACAATCTTTCTTTGCCCCCTTGACAAATTTTGTCGAATCTCATATAATTATGGAGTAGGTGAGAGAATATGCAGACATTCGACGATTTTGAACCGCTTACATACTATACGGAGACCCTCAAGGAACGCTTCCGCAAGAATGCGGAAGAGCTTTTCGAGTCGCTCGTCCAAAAATCGGGCGTCAGGGTGGAAGAAAATCAAAAGACGGTCGCACAGTACAATGCCGCCGTAAAAAAGCGGGACGCTGCCGAGAAGAAACTCAATTCCTGTAAGCTTTTGCGCGGATTTATTATTTTTTTCCTCATTGCGGCGGTGATCGCAGGAGCCGTTTTTCTCTACCGCTCCGTCTCTTTGGGCGCCGCATGGCTCGATATTTTGCTGACGTGCCTCTGCTTCGCGCTCGCCATTGTCCTTGCCGCTTTGCTCTTTACCGTGATCAAGAAGACGCTTGAACGCCGTCAGAAAAAGTATGACGCCGCTGTCCGCAGGGCACAGGAACTGCTCGACGCGGCATATGCGCAGCTGCGCCCGCTTCACGCGCTCTTCACGCAGCGCATGACGCGCGATCTCATCGAAAAAACGGAGCCGGACATTCAGATCGACGATTATTTCGATATGAAGAGGTTCGAGCTGATGTCGCGCAAATACGGCTTGCGGGAGAACGACGATCAGGACAGTTCCACCGTCTGCGTGCTTTCCGGTGTGGTCGAGGGGAATCCCTTCCTCTATGAACGCGATTATAATTGCCGTATCCGGGAGCAGGTCTATACCGGTTCGCTCGTGATCCATTGGGTCACCTATTCCTGCGACTCCAAGGGGCGCTCCCGTACCGTGCATCATTCCCAGACGCTCACGGCAACGTACACCGCGCCCGCGCCCGCATACAGCTATAATACGCGCCTGTATTCCGGAAACGAGGCGGCGCCCGATCTGACGTTTTCCCGTCAGCCGACGTTTGCCCATAATCTCTCCGAAAAAGAGGTGGAGCGCAAGGTCAAAAAGGGAAAGAAGCGCCTGCAAAAGCGTATGCGCAAGGCGTTGGAATCCGGAAAAGGGCAGTTCACGGAGATGGGCAATGCGGAATTCGATGTGCTCTTCGGTGCGCTCGACCGCGATAACGAGGTGCAGTTCCGCCTCATGTTCACGCCGCTGGCGCAAAAGAATATGGTGGAGCTTATCCGTTCCGACGAAGCGTACGGCGATGATTTTGCCTTTATCAAGACGAAGATGCTCAACTGCATCCGTTCGGTTCACGCCCAGAGCTGGCAGATCGAACCCGACGTCGAGCGCTATAAAAGTTACGATCTCGCCGCTTCGCGCAGTGAGTTCATCAATTTCAACTGCGCGTATTTCCGGTCGCTCTATTTCGATCTTGCGCCGCTGCTCGCCATTCCGCTCTATAAGATGCAAAAGCCGCGGGAATATATCTATAAGGATATTTATTACCGCAACTGTACTTCATTTGAATCGGAAGCGCTTGCGAACCGGTTCGGAAACAGCTACTTTGCGCATCCGGAGAGCAAAACGAACGCGATCTTAAAGGCGCAGTTCGTTCAGAAAGACGTCCTTGCCGATAAGGTAGAAGTCACCGCCTATTCCTATAACGCTGTTCCGCGGGTCGCGTATATCCCCGTCATGGGCGGCGACGGACGCATGCACAACGTTCCCGTGCCGTGGACGGAGTATCTTCCGCTCACACGGCGGACGGAAATGGAAGTCAAGCCTGTGGGCGGCACGCGTGAACAGTTTGAAGAAAAGCGGAGAGGCTCGCTCAACGAACTTCTCTCAAAGCACTCGGAAAAAACGGTATTCTGCAACGGGCTGCTTGCCATTCCCATTTTACAGGGGATGTTCGACGTAAAGAGCGACAGCGCGCTCAACGCCGTTCTCGGGATCGCAGCGCCAAAAAAGTGGAGCGAAACGGCGCATAAGGTCGCCGAGGCGCTGGAAAAGGCTTCCGAGGCAGAAAAAGAGATCGCGGCGGCGGACGGCACAGGATCTGCGCCTGAAAAACAGCGCGGAGACGGCGCGGCGGAGGATGCTCTGCCCGACGAGGCGCCCGCGTCCGAAAAACAGGCCGGAGAGGATACGGCGGAGAATGCTTTGCCGGACGACGACGCACCCGAAAAAAATAAATGAGTAAATCATCAGGAGGAATCTATCAATGGCAAACGAACTCGACGAACTGAACGATCCCGTCAATCAGGCGGGAAGAGATGTTGCTGTCATCGAAAAGCAGCTGCCCATCAAAACGGGGTGGGGATCTGTGCTTTTCGAAGTGCTTCTTTGGGTGTGTGCGATCATCCCGGGACTCATCTTCCTTATCATGAAGATCAAGGCGGGAAATTACCTTTCGCAGCTTCAGCAGAAGATCCAGCACGACGCTTCGCAGATCGATAACTATCTGGAACAGCGCGTCGTCATTCTGCAAAACTGCGCGCGCCTTCTCGATAAGGCGATCGATCTCGACAAGACGACGATGACGCAGATCGCGGCATACCGCTCCGGCGCAAACCCGAACGACGGAGAGCGCAACGAGATCGCGCAGAAGATCGACTCTGTCGGCAGGAGCATCAACATTGCGTTTGAAAATTATCCCGATCTCAAGGCACATGCCGAGATCGCGGACGCCATGCAGCAGAATGCGTATCTCCAGAAGGAGATCACGGCGGCGCGGGAGGTCTACAACGACACCGTCGCCGTATGGAACAGAGATATTTACGCATGGCCGACCAAAATGATCGTTGCTGCAAAGAGAGGGTATACCACGCGCATTCCGTTCAGCACTTCCGCTGAGGTCAAGGAGCAGGCGCGCGGCGTATTCTTCTGAGAAAAACGTCCGAGACTGCCCCGCGCTTTCGCGGGGCTTTTGCGTATTTGAGGGGGGAAAACGATGAAATATGTGATCGCGCTCGACGCGGGCACCACAAGCGTGCGCGCGTTCGTATACGATATTGCCGCAAAAGCGTTCGTTCACCGCGCAGTGCAGGAGATCGGGCAGAGTTTCCCGCACCCGGGTTGGGTGGAGCAGGACGCGGATGAGATCTATTACAAGTGCGCATATGTGCTCAACGACTGTATCCGCTTCGCTGGCGCGGAAAACGTGGCGGGCGTCGGAATCACCAACCAGCGGGAGACCGTCGTCATGTGGAACCGCGAGACGGGGGAACCTGTATGCCCCGCCATCGGCTGGCAGTGCCGCCGTACGGGTGCATGGTGCGCTGCGCTCGACGAGGAGACAAAAGCGCTCGTGCATGCGCGCACGGGGCTTGTGCCGGACGCATATTTTTCCGCGAGCAAGATCGTGTGGAATTTTCAGCACATCGCATGCGTGAAAGAGCTTCTCCGCGCGGGGAAGCTGTGCGCAGGTACGATCGACAGCTATCTGATCTTCAAATTCACGGAAGGGCGCTCCTTTGTGACGGATGTGACCAACGCTTCCCGCACCATGCTCTTCAATGTTCACGCCATGCAGTGGGACGAAGAGCTTTTGCATCGTTTTCGGATCCCGCGCGGGATTTTGGCAGAGGTGCGCGACTCAGATGCGCATATGGGCGAAATCGATGTGGGCGGGCGCCGTATTCCGATCGCCGGCGTTGCGGGCGATCAGCAGGCGGCGCTCTTCGGGCAGGCGTGCTTGAATGCGGGCGAGGGCAAGATCACCTACGGCACAGGGCTTTTTCTGCTCTTTCATACGGGAGCGGAATGCATTGCTTCTGAGAGCGGACTCGTGACGACGGCGGCATGCCGTGTACGCGGGAAGAAGGCGTACGCCCTTGAAGGGAGCAGCTTCCATGCGGGCAGCGGGATCAAATGGCTGCGCGACAAGCTGGGTTTGCTCTCCTCTGCGGCGGAGAGCGAGGCGCTTGCGCAGAGTGTTCCGGATACAGGCGGCGTCTTTTTTGTGCCCGCATTTACGGGTCTTGGCGCGCCCTATTGGGCGCCTGATGCGCGCGGCTTGTTTGCGGGGATCACGCAGAGCACCGGAAGGGCGGAGCTTGTCCGCGCCGTGCTTGAAAGCATTGCGTACAGCGCGCGCGATCTTGCCGACTGCATGCAGCGCGACAGCGGCGTTCCGCTCGCCTCCGTCCGCTGCGACGGCGGAGCTTCCGCAAATGATTTTCTCATGCAATTTCAGGCAGATGTGCTCGGAAAGCCTGTCGACCGCCCCGTCGAGCGGGAAAGCACGGCGCTCGGCGCGGCATTTTTGTGCATGCTCGCCTTAGGACTTACCGACGAAGCGGAGATCGCTTCTCTCCGCCGTTCGGAAAAGATCTTTTTCCCCGATCCCTCCGTACGGGAACGGCGGGAAACCTCCTATCGGCAATACTGCATGGCGGTCAGGCGGGCGCTGCTCTGAAAGTGATACGGGCAAAGCGTTCGATCGGTTTTTTCTGCAAATGCGCCGCATCCGTTCTAAACGGATGCGGCGCATTTATATAATAGCAGGTATGAAGATCTATCTTGTAAAACGCAGTTTTTTTACCTTTCGCGGCAAAAAGAGTTATGAGCTTGATCTGCTCGGAAAAACCTGTCTGGACCGCATGTGCGAGGCGCTGGACGCGGAAGTTGTGGAGGGCGCCCTTCCTGCGGGCGAGAAACTTGTCCTGTATCCCGTTTATCCGTTTCTGACGGCGGAAGAGGTGACGCGCTTTCTCACGGTGCAGACGGGAAGCGTCCGCTTCCGCGGCGGATACCTGGAACGGAGCGGCGCGTTCCGCGAGAGCGGGGATCCTTCCGACGGACTGTTTTCGCTTGCGGATTACAGTACCTGCCTGGCGCGCGCGGCGCGGGAGAGCGCAGTCCTTCATGCGGAACACGGCGCGTTGGTCGAAGATGGCGCTCTGGTCGACGTTACCGCGCGGCTCGGGTGGGGAGCTGCCGTGAGGCGCGGCGCGGTCGTGAAAGGCGCGAGCGTGGTCGGCGAGGACGCCGAGATCTGCGGCGGCAGCGTGGTGGACAATTCGTTTGTCGGCGCCGGTTCGCGCGTTGAGAGCAGTTATCTCAGCGACGCGCGCGTCGGAAAACGCTGCGTTATCGGTCCGTTTGCCCGCCTGCGTCCCGCTTCTGTCGTGGGAGACGACTGCCGCGTCGGCGATTTTGTCGAATTGAAAAACGCCCGCGTCGGCGACGGATGCAAGATCGCGCACCTCGCCTATGTGGGAGACGCCGATCTCGCCGAACGGGTCAATGTCGGCTGCGGCGTCGTGTTTGCCAATTACGACGGGAAGCGTAAATCCCGCACCCGCGTCGGGAAAGGCGCGTTTTTGGGGAGCAACTGCAATCTCATTGCGCCCCTGCAGGTGGGCGCGGGGGCATATGTTGCCGCGGGCACAACGCTCACGCGCGATCTTGCGGGCGGCGATTTCTGTATCGGACGCAGCCGCGAGACGGTGAAGAAGGGCTCCGCGAAAAAATATCTCGATTGAATCACCTGCCGCTCCGCGGCGGGCATACGATGAAGTATGCGCGTCAGCGGACGGGAGGTGCTATGAAGTATTTCGGAACGGACGGGTTCCGCGGAAAGGCAAATGAAAAACTGACTGCCATTCACGCCTTTCGCGTGGGGCGGTTTCTGGGGCAGTATCACGCCCGCGGCAGGGGGGAGCGGGTGCGTATCGTCGTGGGGAAGGATACAAGGCGTTCCTCTTACGCGCTGGAATACGCGCTTGCAGCGGGCGCCGCGGCGTCCGGAGCGGACGTCTGCCTGCTGCATGTCACGACGACGCCTTCCGTCGCCTATCTTGTCCGCACGGAGGGGTTCGACTGCGGGGTCATGATTTCAGCGAGCCATAATCCGTATGCGGATAACGGCATCAAACTCTTCGGGTGCGACGGCGAAAAGCTCCCACAGGACCTGCTTTTACGCATCGAAGACTATCTTGACGGTGGGACGCTGCCGCTTGCGACGGAAGCGGAGATCGGCCGTACGCAGGATTTTGTGGCGGGGCGGAACCGCTATCTTGCCTACCTCCTCTCGATCCCGCGCACGTCGCTGAGAGGGCTGCGCGTGGGGCTGGATTGCGCGAACGGAAGCGCGTTTGCCATTGCCAAGGCGGTGTTTGACGCGCTCGGCGCCGAAGCGGTGTGCATGGGCGTCTCTCCCGACGGCACAAACATCAACGACGGGTGCGGTTCCACGCATCCCGAAGCGCTCCGCGGGATGGTTTTGGAGCATTCGCTCGACGTGGGCTTTGCTTTCGACGGCGACGCAGACCGCTGTATCTGCGTGGATGAGCGCGGGAGCGTCGTCGACGGCGACGGGATCGTGTATCTCGCGGCAAAACATATGAAAGCGCGCGGCGAGCTGGAGGGAAACGGCGTGGTGACGACCATCCTCTCCAATGCGGGATTAGAGCGCGCGCTTCAACGCGAGGGGATCGCTGTTGTGCGCACGCCCGTCGGAGATAAATTCGTCTCGGAAGAGCTTGCACGAAGCGGCTTTTCTCTGGGCGGAGAACCGTCCGGGCATATCGTGTTCCGCAAGTATGCCACAACGGGCGACGGGATCCTGACTGCGCTGCGCGTTGCCGAGATCGTGCTGGAAAGCAAATGTCCGCTTTCCTGTCTGACGCGCGGATACCTTCCGCTTCCGAGGCGGGAAAAAAACGTACGCGCCGATGATTGCCGCCGCGCGGCAGCAAGCGCGGAGGTGCTGGAAGCAAAGCGAAATGCGGAACGCTCCGGAATGCGCGCGGTGGTGCGCGCCTCGGGAACGGAGCCGGTGGTCCGCATTCTCGTGGAGGGGGAAGAGAGCCGTCTCGATGAGGCGATGTCTGCCATTGAGCGCGCGGTCCGCGCAAGCGGGGAGGTGCTCTGATGTGCGGGATCGTCGGATATGTCGGGGAGCGGAGAGCCGCGCCCATTCTGCTCGATGGGCTGCAGCGGCTGGAATACCGCGGATATGACTCGGCAGGGATCGCCGTCATGCGGGGCGGGCAGATCACCGTCGTCAGGCGCAAAGGCCGCGTGAAGGGGCTGAGCGAGGCGCGTTCGCTGGAAGGGAAAATCGGGATCGGGCATACCCGCTGGGCAACGCACGGCGCTCCATCTGAACGGAACGCTCATCCGCACGTCTGCGGAAAGATATGTATCGTGCATAACGGCATCATCGAAAATGCCGCGGCGCTGAGAACGGCTTGCGAGGCGCGGGGAGAATTGTTCGCGTCCGATACGGACAGCGAGGTCATCGCGCATCTGATCGCCGCAGAAAAGGGGGATCTGCTGCATGCGGTGCGCGCGGCTTGCGAAAGAATGGTCGGCTCCTATGCGGTTGCCGTCCTCTCTCAGGAGGAACCCGAGACGATCGTCTGCACGAGAAGGGCAAGTCCGCTCGTCGTAGGATGCGACGGGGACGGACTGTATGTGGCGAGCGATATTCCCGCGATCGCAGCAAAAGGACGCAAGGTGTACGTTCTCGAAGACGGGGAGTTTTCCGTGCTCAGGCAAGGACGGCCTCCGAGGTTTTACAGCGGCGCGCTCCTGCCTGTTGAAAAAACGGAGATCGATTATGACGCCGCGGAGGATGTCCCTGCAAAGGGGGGATTCAGACACTTCATGAAGAAGGAGATCGCAGAAGTTCCCGAGGCGGTCTCCCGCTCGCTTCCCGATCTCCGAAAAGGGGAATACAGCGCGCTTTATGAGGTACTATGTCAGACGAAGTACCTTCATATTGTGGCATGCGGTACGGCATACCACAGCGGGTTGTGTATGAACTATGTCACGCATAGGTTTGCAAGATTGCCAGCCGAAGCGTATGTTGCGAGTGAATACCGCTATATGGATCCCATCGTGCCTGCGGATACGCTGCTTGTCGCGGTCAGCCAGAGCGGGGAGACTGCGGATACGCTTGCCGCCGCGGCGCTTGCCAAAGAGCGCGGCGCGAAGGTGCTCGCCGTCACAAACGTGCCATATTCCTCCCTGGAACGCCTGAGCGATTTTGTGCTGCCGACGTATGCAGGAAGGGAGATCGCCGTTGCGGCGACCAAAAGTTTCAACGCGCAGCTTGCCGTGCTGTATGCCGTGGCAGGGGCGGTCGCAGCGGGAAGAGGGTTGAGCGCGCCGCCGCTTGCGCCGCTGCTGCCCGCCGTGCGGGAAGCGCTTGCAATGGCGGAACAGGTGCGCAGTTGGGTGCCGTATTTTGTGGGGGCGAAGAGTGTGTTTTTTCTCGGGCGGGGCGCCGATTATTTTGCCGCCCTCGAGGGAAGTCTCAAGCTCAAGGAGATCAGCTATCTGCCGAGCGAAGGGTATCCGGCGGGGGAACTCAAGCACGGTACGCTCGCGCTGGTCGACGGCAGAACACCCGTCGTTGCCATCGTTACAGATCCCGTTCTTGCCGACAAAACGATGAACGCCGTGCACGAGGTGTACGCCCGCGGCGCAGCTGTTTTCCTCATCACCAACGTGCCGGAGTGCTTGTCATGCGCGGAGGTCACGGCATCCGTCCTTCTGCCAAAATGTGAGCCTGCCTATTCGCCCATGATTACGTCGCTTCCCCTGCAAATGCTTGCCTATTATGTTGCGATCGCGCGCGGGAACGACCCCGATAAGCCGCGCAACCTCGCCAAGAGCGTCACGGTGGAGTGAGCGGCGAAAACCGAGCGCATGCATTTTTGCTCTCTGAGATCAAACAGGAGCGTCCGGCTTCGGGCGCTCTTACTTTTTATGGAAACAAAACAGGAGCGTTCGGAAAATCCGAGCGCTCCTGTTTTGATACAATATTCGTAAAAGGGACATTGTTTCCAAAGATATGTAGTTTTACGTGGAATTTTATTCCACGAAATCGACCTTCGTCACATTGTTTTTGGGCGTTTCGCGGGGCGAGGCGGGGGAGGCGGCGTATCCGACCGCCACGCTCGCCATGGGCGTAAATCCTTCGGGGACGTTCATCTCCTTGGCGAGCGCCGCGTCCTTGGAACTGACGTCGATCGCGCCTCGCACATACAGATTGCCGAGCCCCAGATCGGTCGCCGCAAGCAGCATATTTTCGACGAGGCAGGAGACGTTGAGCGCGCCCACCGTTCCCGTATCGGAGGTGGAGACGACGATGAGCACGGGCGCTCCGTGCAGCGGGTCGGCTTTTTCGTCGCCCGTCGCTTTCGCAACAGTCTGCCGGATGCGCTCCAGAACCTCTCTGTTCGTGATCACGGAAAGGTGCAGCGTTTCGTAGCGGTGCATCCCGACGGGCGCATAGAGCGCCGCGTCCACAATGTGCCGCACGGCGACTTCCGGCACAGGCCTTTCAAGAAATTCGCGCGTAGAGACGCGTGTTTTGAGGACATCGGAAAATTGCATGGCTCTTTTTCACTCCTGAAAAAATTTTATTGCAAGATTTGGCGCCTTTGCGCGGCGCCGTGCGGTCACCCGACTCTTCTTACAAAGGGATGATAGTCCAGAATCGTTTCGATCTCGTCGAGCGCGTCCTGCGGAATGGTAAGCCCGCTTGCCGCAACGTTGCCCGTGAGCTGAGAGGGCTTGCTTGCGCCCGTGATGACGGAAGTGATCTCTTTCCTCCTGAGGATCCACGCCAGCGCAAGGACGGAAAGCGTCACGCCCAGCCGCTCCGCAATGGGCAGAAGACGCTCCACTTTGTCGAGATTTTCGTCGGTGAGCAGATTGTTGATCTGTCTGTCTGCCTGCCACGTTGCCCGCGAGCCTGCGGGGAGCGGCTGTCCTTTGCGGTACTTGCCCGTCAGAAGTCCCTGCGCGAGCGGGGAGAAGGTGGTGATCCCGACGCCGTTTTCTGCACAGATGCCCATGATCTCGTCCTCGATATAGCGGTCGACCATGTTATACTGCGGCTGAATGACGGAGGGCGGGCGAAGGTGATTTTCCTTCACGGCGGCGAGCGCCTTGGTGATCTGCACGGGCGACCACTCCGAAACGCCGTAGTAGAGGATCTTGCCCGCGGCGACCATATCCGATAAGACCTGCATCGTCTCTTCGATGGGCGTCGTCGGGTCAAAGCGGTGGCAGAAATATAAGTCTACATAGTCAAGCCCGAGGTTTTTCAGCGATTTATCGAGCTGTTCGATGATGTGCTTTCTGGAAAGTCCCCAATCATTGGCGCCCCGTCCCATCGGGAAAAATACTTTCGTGGAGACGACATATTCGCTCCGCGCATGCTCCCGAAGCGCTCTTCCGAGGAAGCGCTCCGCCGCGCCGCCCGAATATGCGTCGGCGCAGTCAAAGAAGTTGACGCCCATGTCAAACGCTGCGTTCACCGTCTGGAGCGCGATCTTTTCGGCTTCCGTTCCCGCAAGGTCGGTCACCCAGCTGCCGAGCGCGACCTCGCTCACTTTCAATCCCCATTTTCCCAAATTGCGATACTGCATGTGAACTCCTTTCATCTTTTTTCTTTATTATAGCGGATTTTCTGCAAAATGCAAGAAGGCGCCCGTATATTTTTGCCCGATTTTCTGCGAATGCTTGTCAATTGCCCGTAAATATGGTATAATCTTGCAGATGATTTTTACAGATGCGCCCGTCGAAAAAACGCGGGCAAAACAACTCAATCCCGTTGTGCTGGCGTTTGTGGGCGACGCGGTATATACGCTGTGCGTGCGCACCCGCCTTGCGCTTGAAAGCGGAGAAAAGACGGGCGAACTCAACCGCCGCACCGCAGAGCGCGTCTCGGCGCACGGACAGAGCGAGGCGCTCGAAGCCATTCTCCCGCGGCTCACCGAGGAGGAGGCGGATATTTACCGCCGCGGCAGGAATGCCAAAAAGCCCACCAAGAGCAAGAATGCGACCGTAGCGGAGTATGTCCGTTCCACGGGGTTCGAGGCGCTTTTGGGATACCTGTATCTCACAGGGCAGTCGGAGCGTATCGAAGAACTTTTCTTTGGAGAAAATTTATGAAGACAGAGGGCAGGAATGCCGTTTTGGAACTTTTGAAAACGGATAAGACGATCGAAAAAATTCTGCTCGAAAAGGGCGCGCAGGGGACGCTGGGCAAGATCTTTGCGGAAGCGCGCAGAAAGAATATCCGCGTGCAGTTTGTCGACCGCGCCGCGCTCGACAGGGAGAGCGAGACAAAGCGCCATCAGGGCGTGATCGCCTTCACCACGTCGTACGAATACGCCGACCTTGGCGACCTCTTCGGCGGGGCGGAGAGCCTCATCGTGCTGTGCGACGGGATCGAGGACGTGCACAACCTCGGCAGCATTCTCCGCGTGGCGGAGTGCGCGGGCGCGGACGGCGTGGCCATTCCGAACGCCAAGGGCGCGAGCGTCACCGAAGCGGTCATCCGCATTTCGGCGGGTGCGGCGGAGCACATCAAGGTCGCAAAGGTTTCGTCCGTCAACTACGCGGTGGACGAACTGAAAAAGAACGGATATTGGGTATACGCCCTGGAAGCGGGCGGCGAGAGCATCTATGGCGCAGACCTTCGGGGCAAGGTCGCCCTCGTCGTAGGCGGGGAAGACAGCGGCGTGAAGCGCCTCACGCGCGAGAAGTGCGACGGCGTTCTCTCCATTCCGCTCTTCGGAAAGGTCAATTCGCTGAATGCCTCCGTCGCGCTCGGCATCGGCGTCTATGAGGTGGTGCGTGCAAGACTGCAAAGAACGGACGGATGAAGCGCTCGCGGCGCTTGCGCAGGGCGGCGAACAGCGGGCGGAAGAGGAACTTCTCAATCGCTACAAAAGCGCCGTGCGTGCCCGCGCGCGCAAGTTTTTTTTGGAGGGCGGCGAGACGGAGGATCTCGTACAGGAGGGTATGATCGGACTCATCTCCGCGATCCGCGGCTATAAAACGGATGCAGGTATGAGTTTTAAGAATTTTGCCTATCTGTGCGTCAACCGCCGCATCTACGATTGCCTTCGCGCCGCCGATAAAGCCAAGGGGTATGAAGATTTCGATCCCGACAGCGTTTCGGAAGGGGATACGCCCGAGGACTTTCTCATCGCGGGTGAATCGCAGGCGGAATTCCGCCTCAAACTCACGAGCGCGCTCTCCGATTTTGAGTTTCGCGTCGTCACGCTCTACCTCGACGGCTTAAGTTACGCCTCTATCGCGCGCGTTACGGGAAAGGACATGAAAAGTATCGACAACGCCCTTGCCCGTTCCAAAAAGAAATTGCAGCGCTCCTTCTCAGGCAGAAAAGGGAGCGAAGGATAAATATATGGCACATCTTTCTCTCTATCGCAAATTCAGGCCGTCGACCTTCCGCGAGATCGTGCGGCAGGAGCACGTCGTGCGCGTTCTGAAAAATCAGATCGGGCGCGGCGAGATCGGTCACGCCTATCTCTTTACGGGGGCGCGCGGCACGGGCAAGACGAGCGTCGCCCGCATTTTTGCGCGCGCCGTCAACTGCGAGCACCCCGAGGACGGGTCGCCCTGCGGGAAATGTCCTACATGCCTCGCGCTCGCCGAAGGCTCGCTCGACATCGCCGAGATCGACGCCGCTTCCAACAACGGCGTGAATGAGATGCGCGACCTTCGGGAGAAGGTGCAGTATCCGCCCGTCACGGGGAGATATAAGGTGTATATTATCGACGAGGTCCACATGCTCACGGACAGCGCCTTCAACGCGCTCTTAAAGACGCTCGAAGAGCCGCCCGCGCACGCCGTCTTTATTCTCGCGACGACCGAGCCGCACAAGATCCCCGCGACCATTCTCTCCCGCTGTATGCGGCTGGACTTCAAGCTCATTCCCGAGGAGGACCTTGAAAAGCACCTTATGTCCGTGCTCGACAGCATCGGCAAAGCGTACGAGAAGGAAGCTGTCGCGGCGATCGCGCGCGCGGGCGCGGGGAGTGATCGGGATATGCTCTCCATTGCCGAGATGTGCCTCGCCTACGGCGACAAACTCACCTACGAGGGCGTCACTGCGGTGTTGGGCGCGGCGGATTTCGAGACGACGGCTTCCCTTGTCGGGGCGATTTTGGGGGCGGATATGCCCACGGCGCTCTCTTTGACGGAGAGGATCCTTGCGGAGGGAAAGGCGGTCGGCGTACTGCTCAAAGATATTCTCAACCTTCTGAATGAGGTCGCTGTGGCAAAGTCGTGCGCGAACGCCGAGAAGCTGCTCTCGCTGCCCGCGCGGCTGTTTGCCAAGGTGAAAGAGATCGCCTCTGCCGCCGACGGGAACGCCATCCTCAGAGCGACGGAGATCTTTGTAAAGACGGAGAATGAACTCCGCTTTGCCTCTTCTCCGCGCATCGCTTTGGAAACGGCGCTCCTGCGCGCCGCCGCACCGCAGACCGACCGCGACATTGACGCGCTCCTCGTACGCATTGCGCAGCTCGAACGGAAGGTCGCGTCGCTTGTCGCAGGCGTACCCGCGGCGCAGCCAAAATCAGAAAAAAGCGCACCCGTAAAGGGATTCGTTCCGGAGGAGCGGGCGGAGCACAGGACGGCGCCCCCGCCCGAAGATCCGCCCTTCGAAGAGCTGCCGCCGCCCGAGGAACCGCCTTTCGATCTCCCGCCGTGGGAAGAGCCGGCACCGGAGCCTGTGCGCGAGGTCAGAATTCAGCCTGCGCCCGAGCCGCGTATGGATGCGGAGCCGTTTGCTGCGTCCGGAGCTGCGCCGAAAGCGCCGGCGGCGCCCGCCGACGGTCCGCGCGACGCCGAAACGACGTTCGGGCTGTTCCTGCGCAGGCTGCGCAAACTTCCCAAGAGCGGCGTACTGTATGCGCTCTGCCGCGACCTGGAGCCGGACGAAGCGGACGGTAAACTCATTCTGACCACGGATATCCGTACGGTTGCCGATACGCTGAACGGGGAAAGGCACCGCGCAATGATGGCGGAAGTGCTGGCCCAGCTCGGTGTTACGGAGTTTGAGGTGCGTTTTGCCTCTGCCTCTCATGCGGAGGAAAAAGACGGCGTCGAGCAGTTGAAAAAGGACTTTTCGGGGTATCCCGTAGAGGTAAAATAACAAAAATTTGCGCCCGAGCGTGGCGCACGGAGGAAATATGGCTGGTTTTAACAGAGGCGGCATGGGGGGAGCCGGAATGCAGAACCTCATGAAGCAGGCGCAGAAGATGCAGGAAGAGATGCAGGCGACGGAGAAACTCCTCGATGAATGGGAGATCGTCGGCACTGCGGGCGGCGAAGCGGTCGTCGTCTATATGAACGCAAAAAAGATCATCGACGGCATCGAGATCGACAAATCCGTGATCGATCCCGATGATGAAGAGATGCTGGAAGACCTCATCATGGCGGCGATCATGGACGGCTATAAAAAAGCGGACGCGGTCTACCAGGAGAAGATGGGAAAATTCGGCGGCATGGGCGGCATGGGAGGAATGCTGTAAGTGGAAGTCTTTATTGAGCCGATCGGGCGGCTGATGAACGAATTTTCCAAACTGCCGGGCGTCGGGAAGAAGACGGCGCAGCGTTATGCCTATAAGGTCATCAGCATGACGGAGAGCGAGGCGCGTGCGTTTGCGGATGCGATCGTGAACGTCAAGCGCAAGGTGCGTTTTTGCCGGATCTGCGGCAACTTTACGGAAAACGATGTTTGCGACGTCTGTCTCACGCGCGACAAATCGCAGATCTGCGTCGTCAAGGAGCCGAAAGACGTCATTGCGCTTGAAAAACTGCACGAATATAAGGGCGTATACCATGTCTTGCACGGGGTCATTGATCCGATGAACGGCGTATCGCCCAACGATATCCGCATCAAGGAACTTCTGGATCGCGTGGGCGAAGGCGGGGTGAAGGAAGTCATTATGGCGACCAATCCCGACGTAGAGGGTGAAGCGACCGCGATGTATATCGCAAAACTCTTAAAGCCGCTGGGTGTTACGGTCACCCGTCTTGCGCGCGGCGTGCCTGTCGGAAGCGAACTCGAATATGCTGATGAGGTGACTCTGGCGCGGGCGCTGATCGAGCGCAAAGCGATTTAAGTGAAAAGGGGTGTTGAACATGAAAATTTCCGTGCTCGGCTGCGGGCGGTGGGGATCGTTTATTGCGTGGTATCTCTCCCGTCTCGGCAACGATGTGACGAGTTGGGGTCCTGAGGGCGATCCCAGTTACGAGGTTCTCAAAAAAACGGGGCGCAACGAGTATGTCGCGCTCGATGAAAAAATCACGCTTACATGCGACCTGGAGCAGGCGGTCCGTACGGCGGAAATTATCGTTATCTCCATCAGTGCGCAGGGGCTGCGCGGTTTTATGCAGCGCATCGTACGTTATCCCGTATCCGAGAAAGTGTTTGTGCTGTGCATGAAGGGTATCGAGACAGGCACGGGAAAACGTCTCTCGGAAATTCTGACCGAGAGCGGGATCTCGCAGGAGAAGATCGCCGTTTGGGTCGGCCCCGGGCACATTCAGAGTTTTGTGCAGGGGATCCCGAACTGTATGGTCATCGACTCGGAGAACGAAGCGCTCAAGATCGATCTCGTCAATCGCTTTAAGAGCGATCTCATCCGCTTCTATTACGGAAACGATCTCATCGGTACGGAGATCGGCGCTGCGGCAAAGAACGTGATGGGGATCGCGGCGGGCATTCTCGACGTCGTGTGTGTGCCGCTGAAGGGTCCCCTGATGTCGCGCGGTGCGCGCGAAGTCGCCCGCCTCATCAAGGCGATGGGAGGCAACGAGCTCTCTGCCTACGGGCTGGCGCATCTGGGCGACTATGAAACAACGCTCTTTTCGCGTTATTCGCATAACCGCATGTATGGCGAGATGCTTGCCAAGGGGGAGCGTTTTGAAAAGCTCGCCGAGAGCGTTGCGACAAGCGAAGCGATGAAGTTTTTGGGTGAAAAATACGGGGTCGATTTGCCCATTACCAAGGCGGTATATGCTGTCTGCTATGGGGAAGGGGACGACGCGGCGCGCTGTAAAGAGGAGATCGGGAAACTCTTCCGCCGCAGCACAAAGGCAGAAATGTACGAATAAAAAGGTAATTTTTTGCAATTTCATAGTACTATGCAAGACATAATACTATTTCAAAACGCATAAAAGAAGAGAATTATGGAAGAAAAAAAGGATTTTCAGCAGGAAGAAGCTTCTTCTGCGGCAGAGAAGATCACTGCCGTGAACGCATTGCCCGCCGGAGAGCCGGCGGCAGGTGCGGAAGAGGCGCGGGGCAGCGAACCTGCGGCAGCCGAACCGCAGCCCCTTGTGCGCGCAACGCTCACGCTCGACGGCGCGTTCTATAAGCGGCTGTATCGGAAGATGACGATCACAGCGTGTATCGGCTGCGCGCTCGGCGCGGCGGTGCTCGTGCTGTGGCTCGTTGCTTCCACGCTGGAAGGGGAAGGAGGCGGGATCTTTTCGGAGATCTTTGCCGACGATCTCTATCTGTGGCTCTCTGTCATTCTCCTCGTTGCGTGCGCCGTGATCATCTTCACGCTCGTCAAAACAGGCAGGGATGCCGGCGCCAATGTGCGTGAGAATACATATCTGTTTTACGAGAGGGAGTTCACCATCGAGACGAGCCAGCGAGGCAAACAGATGGGGATCTCTCGCCTCAGTTATGCGGACCTCAGGAAGATCAAGGAACAGAAGCAATTCTTTTTTCTCACAGTGCCGGCGGTCGGGCTTGTCGTCGTTGACAAAACTTCTCTCTCCGAGGGGGAGTGTGCAAAGCTCCGCGAACTCTTCCGCCTCCCGCCCAAAAAGAATTGAGTATGCAGAAGAGAGTGCGCCGCGCGGCAGGATGCCGCGCGGCGCAACGTATATTTTATAAAATTCTTGCCGAATAAAAACCGCGGCGCTTCATGCAAGAAGCCCGCGGAGCGATGATAAAGGAAAAACCCCACACGTCGGCGCATAGCGGACGGACCATTCGGCACGACATACAGGGTTTGCTGGTGGGGACGACAGAACTCGAATCTGTGACCTCTTGCATGTCAAGCAAGCGCTCTAACCAA
>CALVLR010000104.1 GCA_944340685.1 uncultured Clostridia bacterium
GCGTGCGCGCCGTCCGTCTTTTCGCAGACGCAGACAAGGCACGCACCGATGCCGCAGCCCATGCGCTCTTCGAGCGAAACGTAGGTGGGAACGCCCCTGCCCTCCATGGCGGCTTTGAGCGCGCGCAGCATGGGCGTAGGGCCGCAGGCGAGCACGACGTCGGGCTTCACCTCGTCGTAGTCGCGCATGAACGCCTGCACCGCAGTGCCGTGGAACCCGACGGAGCCGTCGTCGGTGGCGACGACGAGCTTTTCTCCCCGCATCAGATCATACTCCATGCAGAGCGCGGCGCGGTTGCGGAATCCCATGTAAGAATATACCTGCTTCGTCTTGGAATAAGCGCGGATGGCAGCGATAAGCGGGAAGATCCCCACGCCGCCGCCCACGACGGCGACCTTCTTTTCGGAATCTTTGACGTAGAACCCGTTGCCGAGCGGGAGGAGCACGGAGAGTTTTTCGCCCGCCTTATAGTCGCGCGCAAGCGCCCGTGTGCCGTCCCCTTTGAGGCGGTAGCATACGGTGATGCGCTCCCCCTCCGCCTTGCATACGGCGATGGGACGGCGGAGCGGAAACCCGTTCAGCCCGATCATGCAGAACTGCCCGGGGCGGACGGCGATCTCGTCGTCCGTGGCGAATGTGAGAGAATAGATCTCGTCGGCAATGCGTTTGTTTTCCAGCATCGTAGCGGTTACTTCGCGCATATTTCCCCCAATACGGACGCAAGGTCCGCCTTCATCGCAAGGCACGCCTCGCGCGCCGCCTCGTAGTAAGTGCCCCCGTTCTTTTTATACGCGGTGAGAATGCCGCGGGAGTTGTTGACCACGCCGCCGAGCCCGCGGGAGTCGAAACAGTTTTTGAGCATCTCCGCTTTGCCGCCCTGCGCCCCGTACCCGGGGATGAGAAAGAAGGTGTGGGGAAGGCGCTCGCGCAGAATTTTTGCCTCGGCGGGATGCGTGGCGCCGACCACGGCGCCCACGGCGGAATAGCCGTACGCCCCTACCATGTCCGAACCCCAGCCCTCGACCATGTCGCCCATGCACTCGTACACGGTGCGGCCGTCGGCGAGGCGGAGATCCTGCAATTCGCCCGAGGAGGGATTGCTCGTCTTGACGAGAATAAACAGCCCGCGGTCAAATTTCTTGCAGTCGTCGAGGAAAGGCTGCACGCCGTCGGTGCCGAGATAGGCATTGACGGTGAGGAAGTCGCACCCCGCTACGGAGACGTTCCTATCCCCGAGCGCCGTTTCCCCGAGGTATGCCGCCGAATAGCGCGCGGCGGTAGAGCCGATGTCGTTGCGCTTGCAGTCGGCAATGACGACGAGCCCCTTCTCCTTTGCGTAGGCGACGGTATCGAGGAACGCCTGCATGCCCGCCGCTCCGTACTGCTCGTAGTAGGCGATCTGCACCTTGACGGAGGGCACGATGTCGAACACGCTGTCGACAAGCTTTTTGTTGAAGGCAAGGATCGCCTGCGCCGCCGCCTCGCACGTCGTCACGCCCGCGCGCATGTCGTCGGGCAGGTAGTCGAGCTGAGTATCCAGTCCCACACAGGTGGGATTCTGCGTTTCAATGATTTTTTCAATGAGTGTATCGATGATCACGGGTGATCCTCCTGAATAAATTTGACTTGATGGCATTCCCGACAGGAAGCAGAATTTCTTGGACAGCGGCTGTCAATCCCAACAAAAGTCAGGTTTTCTTGGACAGCGGCTGTCAATCCCAACAAAAGTCAGGTTTTCTTGGACAGCAGCTGCAAGCAAGACAAGGAGCGCGAGGAAAAGCCGAGGGAGCTTACACAGACGTAAGTGACCGAGGCTTGCCGCAGCGCGACACCGTATTGCGCCGCAGATCCTGTTCAAGAATTGTATTTTATATCGCCGTCCACGATCGTATATCTGACCTTCCCGTAAACTTCTCTGCCTGCAAAGGGCGTATTTTTGCCCTTGGAGACGAACTGCGCGGGGTCGACCGTCCATTTTTCGTTGAGATCGACGATCGTGAGATCGGCGGACGCGCCGACAGCGACCGCGCCGCCCTCCAGGCCGAGGATCTGCGCGGGATTCGCGCTCATTTTTGCCGCCAACTCGGGCAGCGTCAGCACTCCGCCCCGCACGAGCTGCGTATAGGAGAGCGCGAACGATGTTTCCAGTCCGCTGATCCCGAACGCCGCGAGCGCATACTCTACGTTCTTATCGTCCTCGTGGTGCGGCGCGTGATCGGTGACGATGCAGTCGAGCGTGCCGTCTTTCAGCCCCTCGATGATGGCAAGCCTGTCGCGCTCCTCGCGGATGGGCGGGTTGACCTTGGTGTTGGTATCAAAGGACGCGATTACTTCGTCGGTCAGCGTAAAGTAGTGCGGGCAGGTCTCCGCGGTCACCTGTACGCCGCGCGCCTTCGCCTCGCGGATGAGCTGCACGCCGCTGTAAGTAGAGACGTGGCAGATATGCACGGGCAGCGAAAGGCTCTCGGCAAGAAGAATCTCGCGCGCGATGATGATGTCCTCCGCGGCACGGATACTTCCTTTAAGCCCCGTGAGCGTGGAGTAGTAGCCTTCGTGCACGACGCCGCCGTCCACAAGCGAGCTGTCCTCGCAGTGGCACAAACATTTTAGCCCGAAGTCCGCCGCGTACTGCATGGCATTTGCCATGATCTTGGTGGATGGAACGCTCTTGCCGTCCTCAGAGATCGCAACCGCGCCCGCCGCCTTCATGCCGCCGATGGCGGCGAGATTATTCCCCTGCTGCCCCTCGGTGATCGCGCCGATGGGATGCACCTTGCAGAGATTCACCTCCCTGGCGCGGTTTTTGATATAGGAGACGACGACCTTGTTGTCCGTCACGGGCTTGGTGTTGGGCATGCAGCAGATCTGCGTGAACCCGCCCTTGACGGCGGCGCGGCTGCCGCTTAAAATATCTTCCTTCTTCTCAAACCCGGGATCGCGAAGGTGCACATGCATATCGATGAGCCCCGGAAGAACGGTCAGCCCCGTGCAGTCGACGCCGTCGCCTTCCATGGAGGGCGCGATCTCGGCGATCTTGCCCTCTTCGATGCGGATATCCGCCTTTTTTACGCCGCCGCCCACGACGACTTCTGCATTTTTGATGATCATTTCAAATCTCCTCCTTGGTGAGCAAGAACAAGATCGCCATGCGCACCGCAATGCCCGAGAGCACCTGCTCCTCGATGCGGCTCGTATCGCCGTCGATGAGCCCGCTCGTGAGCTCCACGCCGCGGTTGACGGGCCCCGGATGCATGACGAGCGCACCCGGCTTTGCATACTTCATGACCTCCTCGTTCACGCCGTAAAATTTGGCGTACTCCCCGAGCGACGGGAAGTTTCCGGCGTGCTGGCGCTCGAGCTGGATTCTCAGCCCCATCACGACGTCGGCGCCCTCCACCGCCTCCTCGCGGGAACGGCAGACAACGGCGCCCATCTTGTCGATGTCCGTCGGCATGAGCGTACGCGGCGCGAACATTCTGACGGTCGCGCCCATCTTCCTCAGGCCGAACAGGTTGCTCTTCGCCACGCGGGAGTGGCGGATGTCACCCAGGATCGCGACGGTCAGCCCCTTGAGCGAGCCGAGGTTTTCACGCATGGTGAGCATGTCCAGAAGCGCCTGCGAAGGATGCTCGTTCATGCCGTCGCCCGCGTTGACGACGTGCGCTTTCACCGTTCTGGCAAGCAGCATGGGCGCGCCGCCCATGGGGTGGCGGATGACGATGACGTCGTTCTTCATTGCGTCCAGCGTCTTGCCCGTATCGACGAGGGTCTCCCCCTTCTGTACGGAGGAGGACGACGCGGCGATATTCACAACATGCGCCCCCATGTATTTTGCGGCAAGCTCAAAGCTGCAGCGCGTGCGCGTGCTGTTCTCGTAGAAGAGCGTTGTGACGGACTTGCCCTGCAAATGCGGGAGTTTTTTAATGTTCTGGCGAAGGAGCTTTTTCATGCTCATGCCCACGGTGAGGATCTCGTCAATCTCCTCCGCGTCAAGCTCGTACAGCCCCAAAACGTCCTTGTGTTTTAACATCGTCATCTCCTTATGATCGTCAGCGCGTCTTCCGCCGCCCCGAGTTCGGTAAAGTGCACGCTGATGTATTCCTCTTTGGAAGTGGGCACGTTCTTGCCCACAAAATCCGCCCGCACGGGAAGCTCTCTCCCGCCGCGGTCGACGAGCACAAGGAGCTGAATTTTCGCGGGTCTGCCGAGGCGGAAGAGCGCCTCGATCCCTGCGACCGCGCTCCGGCCCGTATGCAGAACGTCGTCGCAGAGGACGACCGTCTTTTTATCGAGCGGAAACCCGAGTTCGTTTTTCTCCGCGTCGGGCAAAATGAACGCCGAAACGAGGTCGTCGCGCGTCATGGCGATATCAAGCCCCGCGCAGGGGATCTCTCCCCGTCCGGAAGCGGCGATCTCCCGCTGCAAGCGGCGCGCCAACACCTCGCCGCCGCGCTTGACGCCCACGAGAACGACGTCTTCAAGCCCCTCGTTGCGCTCCTCGATCTCGTGAGAAAGCCGCACGACTGTGCGGCGCATCCCCTCCGCATTCATGACAATCGGCTGCGCCAAATTCTCTCCCTCCTTCCGAACGCAATTCTCTTTTGTCCTGTCCGGCGGGCAGAAAAAAACGGTCCTGCGTTTGCCGCAAGACCGTTTCATCTCCGTAAACCATAAATGAAGCAAGGCGTCTTGTCGGCATCTCTGTGCCGCTCTTAAAGAACTGCTCTCAATCGGTATTATAGCACGCCCGCACGCAAAAGGCAAGGGGTTGCACGGACTTTTTCATCCTTTCCGCAAGATTTGTAAAAGCCGCCTCTCACACAAACAGAATGACGACGCCGACGAGGAGTCCCGCGAGCATCGCAAAGGCGGGCGCCTTGGAGCGCCAGATGAGGATGGACTCCGGCAGCAGTTCGCCAAACACGACGTAGAGCATGGCGCCGCTCGCAAAGCTGAGCGAGAGCGCGAGCATCACCGGACTGAGCGTGCCGAGGAAATACCCAAGCATCGCACCGAGAATGGTGGGTGCTCCCGTGACCGCCGTGAGCAGCGACGCCTTCACTTTGCGCATGCCGCCCGCCACCAGCGGGACGGAGACCGCCATCCCCTCGGGGATATTGTGCAGGCCGATGATGATGGCGGCAGCAAGCCCGCCGATGCCGCCCGTGGCCTCATCGCTCGCATACGATGCGCCGATGACCATCCCCTCGGGGAAGTTGTGCAGCGCGATCGCAAACGCCATGACAAGCCCCGCCAGAAAGAGCTGGCGGCGGGATTTCTGCTGCTTCGTCTGCTCGTACTCCTTCCTGTGCTCCTCATAATGGTCGCTGTGGATGAGCTCGGAAAGCTGATCCGCCGTCTTGGGGTGATCCTTGTCGATGTGTTTGACCTCGGGATTCGTCGTTCTGTCGACGAGGGCGTTGAGCAGATAGATGAGCCCGAACCCGACTGCCGTCATGGCGACGACGAAAAAAACGTGCCCCACCGAACCGGGGACCTGACCGATCGCGTCCGAAAGAAGGTCAAGGCACACGATGCTCAGCATGACGCCGCCCGCAAAACTTAACAGCAGGCTGACGATTTTCTCGGAGTTGCGCGTAAACAGCACGCCGATCACGCCGCCCAACCCCGTTCCGACCACCCCCGCGATCGCCGTGATGATGACAACAAACGCAAAAGTACTCATAGGACTATAAACTTGTTCCAACCTCTCCCGCGTAAATCTTCAAAATCTTCTGTTTCTGAAATCGCCGCAGCAGCCGTCTGCCGCGGCGCCGTGCGGGGCGCCTCCCCGCATCCGGCGCATATTATAGCATGTCCGCCGTATGATTGCAAGGGTTTCTGCGCTCCTCTGTTCCGCGATCTCCCGCCGCGCCCGCGCGCAAAAGGCAAGGGGTTCAGTCAATCTGCGTGAGAGAAAATTTTGCCTTGTCGCAGGATGTGAGAAAGTACTCAATGCCCGCCTTCTCGCACTTCAGGGGGAAGTACCCGCTCCCGTGCAGGTGCCCGAATACGACCTTATTCACGCCGTTCGCTTCAAAGAGTTCGGTGAAGAGCGTATCCTCCCGCTTTACATTGAACGGAGGATAATGAATGAGCGCAATGAGCGTATCCCCTTCCCCGCGCACCTTCTCCACTGCCTGGAAGGCAAGGCGGAAGCGCTCTGCTTCGCGCAGGTACAGCGCGCGGTCGTGTTCGGTATAGTCTGCGCTCCCCGGGCATGTCCAGCCGCGCGATCCGGCGATGATGTATTTCCCGATCTTCACGCAGTCGTTCTGCAAAAAATAAAACGTATCGTCGGGCGCGGCGCTGCGCACGCGCGTAATGCCGTTCCACCAATAGTCGTGATTGCCGCGGATAAAGACCTTCTTCCCCTGAAGGGGCGCGAGCGAGCGGACATCGTGCATGCCTTCTTCGAGTTTCATGCCCCAGGACGTATCGCCGCCGATGAGGACGATGTCCTCCTCCGCGACTTTTTCCTCCCAATCGGCTTTTATTTTCTCAAAGTGTCCGTCCCACCCCTCGCCGAACACATTCATCGGCTTTTCTTTGAGTCCCGAGAGGTGCAGATCGCTGATCGCAAATACCTTCATGAGAACGATTATACCATAAAACGGGCGCAAACGCAAATCTTCTCCGCCGCGAAAAAGGAAAAGCGCGGCATATCGTAAAACATGCCGCGCTCATTTGACTTACTCGTTTTCTGCAGTTTCCTGCGCCTTCGTACGGGCAGCCTCGACCGCCTTTTTTACAGGTTTATACCATCTCCCGACGAAGAAAGCGTTGAACCGATAACTTCCGCGATCCGTCAGGATGCGCATACTGCGCGTGAGGAACGGGATGCCGATCTTCTCCACAGCATAAATTTCCGTAAGCGGCAGATCGATGGAATATGGTTCCCCGACGCCGAGTTCGGCGTCGAAATGAAAGCGCGTGTCCGTGAGCACGCTGTCCCCCGGAATAAAATGCGAATATGCTCCCGTCGAGCAATAATCCATCATGCCCTTCTTCAGAATTGTTTCGCCCGATTTTAAATGAAAGCGCGCGCGTTTGGATTTGCTCATACCGTTCTCTCCTTCCGTCCTATGATAACACGAACGGCGGATCGGGTCAAGCCCCGCGGAGGAATTTAAGAAAAATTTTGCTTTCTCGGCAAAATACCGCTTGACAGCGCCGCTCCATTCGGCTATAATAAACCCACAAACTTGCTTGAAGATGCGCATCGAAGTTAAGTTTTCTCAAACCTCACGGTAATTCTTTTCGTCAGTTCGCGAAAAATCTGTGAATCATAAAATCACTCGCGCAAGGAGGTTGCGCCTCCGCCAGCGCCCTCAATTTGTCGCTTGCGACTTGTGGGGAAAGAGTGAGCCGCTGCGTGCCATTATGTTGCGAAAATAGCGGCGGCGAGAGAAAACACGCGGTCAGCCGCAGGCGTGCCCGTGGGTTGTCTTTTGAACCTCACGAAGATTTTTCTCATCAGTTTGAGAAAAATCTGTGAATAAACTACATGCAGGAATCGCCTAGCGGTATGGCGTCAGCTTCCCAAGCTGATTCTGGCGGGTTCGACTCCCGTTTCCTGCTCCAGACCGAAATAATACGAACTCCAACATGGAGTTCGTATTATTTTTTGCCCGTGATTTCTTTGGCATGATCGTCCGGTTAAAATAGCCCTCTGGATTTGCTTTTTTGATCGGCTATGGAGCATTATAAACTCAATAATCTTATAATGGGCGAGCTGAAATCAAACATTTGATTTCAGCTCGCCCATTTTTGAATACAATTGAGCACAATATTAATACTCACAAATAAAGCCTCTAATTTTTCTCAGTAGCTTTCTTTTTCTGAATAACTCTGTTTATCAACCTAACAGCATTTGTGGGTACAAATCACGCTGAATCATAGCAGCCTCGTTTTTAATAGAAATTATTGGACGTGTCCACTTTTTTCAAAGCAGGCAAGTCTTCCTCCTCATGTCGGACGTAAGGAGTGAAACGACAGAATAGCGTATCGTTCGCCGCATTCGGCGGCGCGATCGCGTCACCCGCATGGTCTCTTCAAGCCCGTCGGGGTCACCAACGCAAGGAACAGGCATAGCCTGTTCCTTGCGTTGGTGACCCAAGAAGGGCGTAAATCGAATGGGATGTCACAGCGGCTGGCCTAATAAAAAGTCGAGGGCGTTGATCGTCTTGATGCCGTCATGGTCTTTGACGAACAGATCATCGAGCGTGATGATATATTTCGGATAGTTATCTTCGATTTCGCGGAAAGGGCGAAGTTCCTGTTCCAGCTTTGCTTCGTCCATCACGGTG
>CALVLR010000105.1 GCA_944340685.1 uncultured Clostridia bacterium
AAAAAAGGAGAAGCCAAAACCGCTCCTCTCGCCTTCGTCACAGTTGCCGAAAAAGCGCTTCACCGGGGGCGGTGACAGGAATAAAGGTATTCTCCCGTATTCCCAGCGCGCCCTGTAAGGATCTGACGCGCTTCGGCGGCGATACCCTTTTGCGCGGGCGTGCAATACGGAAAAGCCTTACTCTTCTCCTCCGCGCGCGCTACTCATGTTCTGCCGCTCCTCTTTTTAGCGAGATAATTTTACCATACAGTCACATAAAAATCAAGGAATTTAGCTCAATTCAATTGAAATATTTTGCGATTTGTAGTACAATAACCGGGATAGCGGTTTTTCGCTTTCGCAAGTCAGCAACAAAATTCGGAGAAATTACATGGCAGACAGAGAAAAAAAGGGAGGGCTTGTCGCCCGGTGGCTTTTGGGAAAGGAGCGCAGCGAGGATTACGCCCGCAGTACGCTCCCCACGAGCCGTTGGGCGCTCTTTTGGGATATTTTTAAGGGAAGATTCGGCAAACTTGTGCTCGTCAATCTTCTCATGCTTCTCACGTTTCTCCCGCTTGTCGCGGTCATCGTATGGCGGATGCTTGCGATGAGCGCACAGGAACTCATCGGACCTTACGGCGCCGGTCTCGGCGTGGGTTATCCCGTCATCCCCAACGTCACGGGCGTTGCGGAACTGACGGTCTTTGAAATGGACATGCTCTTTTTCGTGCTCTTTATTCCGGCAGGCGCCATCGCCGCGCTGGGACTTTCGGGCGGCGGGTATATCATTCGCAACCTGATCTGGACGGAGGGCATCTTCGTCGCGAACGACTTTCTGCGCGGCATCAAACGCAACTACTGGAACGTGTTGGAGGCCGTCCTTTTCTTCACGGTCTTCCTGTTTCTGGCGCGCACGATGGGCAATCTTGCCGATTGGCTGATCGCCTCCGGCTCTCCCATGACGGGCTGGCTGATCGCCTCCAAAGTCGTGGGGTATATCCTCATGGCGTTCGCTCTGCTCATTTCGCTTTGGATGATCTCGCTGGGGATCAGCTACAAGCAGGGCCCCTGGGCGCTCTTCCGGAATGCCGTCGTCATGACGGTCGGCACCTTCCCGCAGACCATACTCTTCGCCGCGCTTGCGATCTGGCCCGTCTTTTTAGCGATGTACGGCGGTTCGCTGTTCTCCGTGATCGGGATCATCATTCTCATTTTCCTCGGCATTTCGTATGCGCTGTTGGTGTGGCTTGATTTCTCGCAGTGGGCGTTCGATAAATTCGTCAATCCCAATATGGGGATCGCTTCCGGAAGGGGGCTTTACAACAAGGACAAGGCGAACGCTCCCCGTCCTGCGGCGGCAGCGCCCGCGGCGGAAAGCTCCGCGATGCAGGAGTACCGCCGCATGATCATTGCGCACGGCAAGAGCAAACTCGTATGCCGTCCCATCAAGCCGATCGACGACGATCTCGAAGTCTATCAGCTCCCCGAATCCTTCTCTCGGGAAGACCTGCAAAAGCTCAAGGAGAGCAAGCAGGCGATCGAGGAGGATACCAAGGCATTTGAAGAGGAGCATAAGGACGACGAGCGCTATGTGGAGTACAACCGCCAGTTTGAAGAGGCGGAGCGCGCGCTTGAAGATGAGAGCGGCAAAAAGAAGAAGAAACCCCGTCCGCCCAAGATGCTCAATAAACGCTGATCATGACGCAGGCATACGATCATCTTTCGGAATGGTTTGAATACTTGAACGATGACTGCGACTATCCTGCATGGTCGCAGTATTTTCTTTCCGGACTTAAGGCGCTCGGCGCGGGACGGAAGGGGCTGGAAGTCGGCTGCGGGAGCGGCGCGTTCTGCCGTGCGCTTGCCCGCAGCGGCTATGAGATGACGGGCGTCGATCTCTCGCTGCCCATGCTCGACAAAGCTGCAAGGCTTGCACGGGAAGACGGCGTGAACGTCCGCTATCTGCAGGCGGACGCGGCGCGCCTTTGCATGCACGAAAAATTTGACTTTATTCTCGCGCCCAACGACTGCTACAATTATATTATGCCGCAACAGCTCCCTGCGGCATTCCGCCATGCGGCGGCAAACCTCAGAAAAGGGGGCGTTTTTTGGGCGGACGTAAGTTCCGCATACAAACTCCGCACCAAAGTTGCAAATAATATGTTCGCAGACGATCGCGACGAGGTGACTTATCTCGCCTTCTCGCACCTCTTTGCGGACAGAGTGGAGCTGGACGTCACACTTTTTGTCCGCCGCAGAGACGGTGCGTTCGACCGGTTTGACGAAAAGCATACGCAATATATTCACGAGGAGGATACGCTTGTCGCCGCGCTTGCGGGCGCGGGGCTGGAAGTACTCCGCGCCGAGGGACATCTCGGCGGGGAGAAACAGAACAGCGACAGGCTGAACTTTATATGCCGCAGGCTGTGAGCAAAATTTATAAGACATTGATCTTCGGCGGAGCGGTGTCGCTTGCCGTGCTCGATACGACTGCGCTTGTAAATGAAGCGATCGTGCGGCACGGCCTTACGCCCGTTGCGGCGGCGGCGCTCGGGCGTACGATGACGGCGACGGCATACCTTGCAAGCTGGCTGAAAGAAGAGGGAAGCGCGCTCTCCGTCTCCGTGAACGGCGGCGGCGCGGGCGGCAAGATCGGCGTCTGTTCGGACGGCGGTCTGAACGTGCGCGGATTTATCGAGCACCCGCAGGTCGTACTTCCGCCCCGTGCGGACGGGAAGCTCGACGTCGGCGCATGCGTGGGAAAATGCGGAACGCTCACCGTGATCCGCGACGACGGATCGGGGATCCCCTTTGTGGGAACGAGCGAACTTGTCTCGGGCGAGATCGCGGAGGATTTTTCCGCCTATTTTTTAACGAGCGAGCAGCGTCCGACCGCCGTTGCTCTCGGCGTGAAGATCGCACCCGGCGGCAGCTGTGCCGGGGCGGGCGGCGTGTTTTTGCCGCCGCTCCCGGGAGCGGACGAGGATACGCTCATCCGCACCGAACGGGCGATCGCGCCGTATGGGGCGCTCTCGTCCGTGATCGCGGAGCGGGGCGCCGAGGGCGTTCTGCACGATTTCGGCGCGGAGCACTCCGACGTGCGCGACGTGCGGTTCCGCTGTCACTGTTCGCGTGAGCGCGCGGCTTCCGCCATTCTCGCCATGGGGCGGAAAGAGGCGGAGGAGATCGTGCGGGAAGAGGGGAAGATCGTCGTCCACTGCCACTATTGCAATACCGACCATACATTTTACGGAGAGGACGTAGATCGCCTCTTCGGGGAGAATTCATGACCGATCACATACAAAAGTTTGAACTCAGCGAGGAGAATCTTCTCGACAGCGCAGAACGGCGCTTTCAGGACGGCGATTATCTCGGCGCGCTTACCATGCTCAACAAGCGCAGCGAGCGTTTTCCGCCCGGCGCGGACGCACAGGCGCTCTATGCAGATATTTACGAGGCGATGGAGCTTTGGCAGCTCGCCGCCGATGCATGGTTCCGCTTTCTCGATGTCTGCAACGAGGCGGATTTCGGCGAAGGCTACGAGGGGCTTGCCGTCGCCTATATGAACATGGGCAACGAGATGCAGTCCGCGCTCTACTATCACCGTTCCTTTGCGGAAGAGGGGCAGCTCTCGCCCGATATGGTCGCAGAACTCGGCAATATGATCCGCGAAGCGCGGCCGCCCAAGTTCCGTCTGGTGCGCGACGCCGGCGCGCCTGCGCCCGAGATCTTATCCGAGGGGCTTTCGCAGCTGAAAGCCGGCGAGTTGGAGAAGGCGCGCGAAACGCTGCTTTCCATCGATGAAGACAGTTCGGACTATCCCTCCGCGGCGGGGCTTGCCGCCATGTGCACGCTGATGCTCGGCGATGAAGAGGAGGCGGAAAAGGCGTGCGAAGAACTGCTGAAAACACATCCTGAAAACGTTCAGGCGCTCACGACTTCGTGCGCCGTGTTCGGCGCGCGCGGAAAGACGGAGGAGGCAAAGGAAGTCGCAAAAAAACTTGCGGCGCTGCCGACGGACGCAACGGACGATCTGTACCGCATCGCTACGGCGCTGTGCGAGACGGGTCTGGACGAGGAGGCATATCGTACGCTCTCAAAGCTCCGCGACCGCATCCCTTATGACGAGGTCATGCTGTATTTTCTTGCCGTTGCCGCTTACCGCATCGGAAAAACGGACGAGGCGATCGATGCGCTCGAGGTGCTCACGACCGTCTATCCGCGCAAGGCGGTCGCGGCGTACTATCTGCAGCGCCTGCGCGCCGTCCGCGACGGCGACGAAAAGCCTTTTTCCATGAACTATTTTTACCGTATGCCCGAAGAGGAGTACAGTACGGTGGCGAACTTTCTGCTGAGCGCAAGCACGATGGACGAACACGACGCGCGGCAGATCACGCAGCTTTCGCAGCTTGGCGAATTTTTCCGCCTCGCATTCGACGAGATGGAGGGGCGCGACGAAAAGCTCAAACTGCTTGCCGTCCGCGTCGCCGACCGCACGCGCTCCGACGAGTTTTTGCGCGACGTCTTGCTCGACTGCGAAGGGGACGAATACGTCAAGATCGCCATCCTGCATACGCTTGCCATGCGCAACGAGGAGGATTCTTTCGGCGTTGTGCTCTGCAATATTTATAAAGAATACGTTACGCATGCATTGGAGATCGGCGAAAAAAAGCGCGAGCCGTTCATGAAGGCGTTTGCCGACGTCTACGCCAAGTTTGCCGTGTTCAGCGAGGAGAACGCCGGTAAGATCTGCGCCGCGGCGGAGGATCTCTATCTTACGCTTGAAGAGTGCGACGCGCTCTCCTATTGCGACGAGCGCGCCGAGATCGCCGCGGCGATCTATCGCGAGGCGCGCCTTGAAGGCGGGGAACGTAAATTCGACGAGATCGTCAAGATGTTCGAAGCCAATAAGTATGTGACGGAAACCATCCTGAACTTTATGATGTAACGGTTTCTGCGGAAATTTCTGAATGGGAGATCATATGAAAAAGCTCATCGATTTCGACGGTTTATTTGACGAAAAACTCAATGAATACATGCATATGAATGCGGGCAAATACACCGAAAAGCAGTGGGAAAATCTCATTCCCAAACTGTATAAGCAGTTCGGCGATACGTTTGTCGCCAGGGCGGGGAATACGCCGAAGGGCTACTATGCCGAGATGAGCGACGATGAGCTCGCCGAAACGCTTGCGCGCCACGTCGCCGAGAACGTCCCCGTATCCGACTTCCTCTGCCGCGAGCTGGAAAAGCGCGGCTGCCCCGACGCGCTTGTCAGGCTGATCGCCTCAGAGAACGAGGAGCTTGTCACGCTTGCCGTTAATCTTGCAGGGGAGAACGCGCGCGCCTTTCCAGCCTACTTTGATCTTCTCGCGGGCGATGGCAGCGAAGACGTAAAGGACGCCGTCTGCGAACAGCTGAAAAACGGCGCGGACGCCGCCAAGGAGCGGGCGCTCACGCTCTATGAGAGCGGGGTGGAACGTGAGCGCATGCTCGAGATCTTATCCCGCTGCAAGGAGCGCGACGACAGGATCTACAATATCCTCATGCGCGAGTTCCACACGGGGGACGAGGTGCCGATGCACGCGAGCTATCTCGCCGCCTACGGCGACGAACGCGCGCTGCCCGTCCTGCTCGAATACATCGATCGGGATGACATCAACTATCTCGAATATCAGGAACTCAAATATGCCATCGAGGCGCTCGGCGGAGAATATACCCGCCCGCGCGACTTTTCGGGGGATAAGTACTATCAGGAGATCATGGAGCAGTCGCAGATGCCCGTCGATCCCGAAAAAAAGACAGATGCCTGAGATCATGCAAAGGAGAACATACAAAAAAGGCGCCGTGCGGCGCCTTTTTTGCATGTTTCGGATCATCGGATAACGATGCGGTCCCCCTCCGAGGCGATCGTGCTTTGCCAATAAGCGGAAAGCCCTGTCTCCAACGCGGCGAAATCTGCACAGGCGATCGTCTCGACTGCGGCGTGCATGGCGAGCTGCGGAAGTCCGATATCGGCGGTCAGGATGCCTGCCTGTCCGAGACTGATGGTGCCGAGCGTTCCGCCGCTGCGCATATCCGAGCGGTTGTAAAAAGTTTGCAGAGGTGCGCCCGCGCGGGAAAAGATCGTCTTTACGACGGCTGAGGAGAGGGCGTCCGTCGTATAGGCGCCGCCTGCGTGACCTTTCAGGGCAACGCCTTTGCCGAGATAGGCGCGGTCGGAAGGGTCGTATTTTGCGGCGTGATTGGGGTGAAATCCCTGCGCGTTATCGAGCGAGATGCAGAAGGAGGCGGCGAGTGCCGCGGCATACTGCGCGCCGCTAAGCCCCTGCGCCTCAGCGATGCGCGAAAGCACCATACGCAGGAAATCGCTGCCCGCGCCCTGGCGCGTGCGGCTGCCGATCTCCTCGCTGTCCAGACACGCCGCAATGCAGACGCCTGCCGTGCGGCTTTTTGCCAAAGTGTTGAGAGAAGCGTATACGCTTGCCAGATCGTCCAGCCGCGGGGAGGAGAGAAATTCTCCGTCCGCACCCCACAGGTATGGTTTTTCGGCGCAGGCGGCATAGAGGTCGAAGGAGACGCAGTCGCCGATCAGGGCGCGCAGGTCCCGATCGCCGAGCGAGAGCACGGGGAGATCGTTTTGCAGATTGGGCGCAAATTTTTCGTTAGCGTCGCGCTGCAGGTGCACGGCGAGAGAGGGGAGAGAAACGGAGAAATCGCTCACGAAGGAGCATGGTGTGAGCGCGCCTGCTTCTTCGCGCACGACGCGCCCCGCAAGACGGAGCGGACGGTCAAAAAAGGTGTACCACAGCCCGCCGCCGTACGGTTCGGTGTTCAGTCGGGTGGCGTTTCCGTCCGAGAGGGTCGCATTCTCTTTGAGCTTGAGACACGGCGAGTCCGTATGGCTCGCCACGATCTTGAAGCCCTGCGCAGCGTCGCCGCCCGTGAAGGCAATGACGGCGCTTCCGCCGCGCACGACAAAGTATTTCCCTTCGGGACGGACGTCCCACGGGAGCCGCTCGTCAAGTTCTTCAAAGCCGTGCCTTTTTAAAATCTCGCGCGCACAGCCGACTGCCTGATACGCGGTATAAGCGTGTTCCAGAAACTGTAAAAAATCGTGCATGCTGTTACCTTCCTTATTTTTCACTTACAGTATACTGTAAGGGAGTAATACGAACCCGATCAAAAGCGGGATCTGCACGCTCATACTTTGTTGAAACCCTTGCCCGTGCCGCCGAGCACGCGCTGCGGGCTTCGCCGCGTCTGAGACGCACATCTGCCGCTTTTGATTGCTTTGCACCTTTGGCGAGAAGATTTTCG
>CALVLR010000106.1 GCA_944340685.1 uncultured Clostridia bacterium
CCCTTGCCCGTGCCGCCGAGCACGCGCTGCGGGCTTCGCCGCGTCTGAGACGCCCATCTTGCCGCTTTTGATTGCTTTGCACCTTTGGCGAGAAGATTTTTGCGCCAGATTTTTGTGAAGATGACGAAGTAATACCCGCGTATTACAAGGAAGATGAGCAAAAAGATGCCGAAAATATGCCGCCAAAGGCGTGGTTCGTATTTTTCCCTTACACTATACTTTGTTCCGGCGTCGGGATCCGGCGCGGAAATTTTCACATTTCACGCAAATTTCACGCGACGTTAAAGCAGATATAAAGGAAGGGCGTTATACTCATGGGTATCAAGGAGGAGCATATGAAGGTTTTGATCGTAGACGACGAGGAAATGATCCGCGCGGTACTCCGCGAATACGTCGAATTTGAGGGCGGCGAGGCGGACGAGGCGCAGGACGGGATGGAGGCGGTCAAGAAGTGCCGCGATAACGACTACGATGTGATCCTGATGGATGTTATGATGCCCAAACTGGATGGGTTCTCCGCCGTCAAAGAGATCCGTAAGTTCAAAGATACCCCCGTCATCATGCTCTCTGCGCGCGGAGAGGAATACGATAAACTCTTCGGTTTCGAGATCGGGTCGGACGACTATGTGACCAAACCGTTCTCTCCCAAAGAGGTCATGGCGCGCATCCATGCCGTCATGAAACGCGGAAAGCCCTCGCGGGCGGATACGTCGCAGGTCTATGACTTCGAGGGGCTGCATGTCGACATCGCGGGGCGCAGCGTGACCGTTGACGGCGAAAAAGCGGAACTTACGCCCAAGGAATATGAGCTGCTGTTCTATTTTGTGCAGAACAACGGCGTGGCGCTCACGCGCGAGCGGCTTTTAAACAAAGTCTGGGGCTACGATTTTTACGGCGACGACCGCACGGTGGATACGCACGTGAAAAT
Organism: uncultured Clostridia bacterium; assembly: GCA_944340685.1. Taxonomy (GTDB): domain Bacteria; phylum Bacillota; class Clostridia; order Christensenellales; family Borkfalkiaceae; genus Gallimonas. The sequence goes on from CALVLR010000106.1 coordinate 929, forward strand.
GCTCCGCGGAAATCTCAAAGAATACAGGAAGTTTATTGTAACGCTCAGAGGGCTTGGCTATAAGTTCGAAGCGTGACGAGGCGGTGCCCGATCCGCCGCGGGGGCGGGCAGCGAAAACCGGTTTGAGCAAGGCGATGCATATGAGAGAGAGTGGAAAAGAGCAGAGAGCGAGGATGGGCAGAAGCCTGAACCTCGTTTTATGGTGTGCTTTTTCTGCTTTCGCGCTGCTCGTCGTCGTCATTTTCGTACTGGTGCAGAACTCGCTCATCATGCGGCAGTACCGTGAAAGCACGCTCACGGTCCTCAGCGAGGCGCGCGGGCGTATGATCACGGAGATCTCCTCGGCGCAGAACGCTTCCGTCCTGGGGCTGCGGCTCACCGATATTGCCAACGACTACGGGCTGAGCGTATACCTTATCTATGAAAACGGTTCGAGCGCGCTGGATTTTGACGGGCAGACGAGCTACACGGAACTTGCGTCCATGTTGGTCGAGCAGAAAAATCAGGGGGCGCTCCCCGGGTTTCTGATCGCGCAGGATTCCGTCGCGTATGCCGAAGAAGTATCGCTCGAGGGCAGAAGTACGTTTCTGTATGTATCCGTTGCCGTGCAGGAATACGGGGAACTTGCGGACGGCATGCAGTGGCTCTCCGTGATCACGGCGCTCGTGGCGGTCGTGCTTGCGTTTGTCGCGAGCGGGATCGTCGCCATGCTCATCACCAAGCCCGTGACCGAGGTCACGGAGCGCGCCAAAGAGCTTGCGCGCGGCAACTACGATCTTCATTTCAGAAAGAACTACTTCTGCGCCGAACTGACGGAACTTGCCGAAGCGCTCGATTATGCGCGTTCGGAGATCTCCAAGGCGGACACCATGCAGAAGGAGCTGATCGCCAACGTCTCGCACGACTTCAAGACGCCGCTCACCATGATCAAGGCTTATGCTTCCATGATCATTGAGATCTCCGGCGAGGATAAGAAAAAACGCGACGCCAACGCGAAGGTCATCATCGATGAATGCGACCGTCTGACGCTGCTCGTGGGGGATCTTCTCGATCTCTCCAAACTGCGGGCGGGTCTGAATGCCGGCGAAAGGACGGTATTCAATCTCTCCGAAGAGGTCTATTCCGTGACGGAGCGCTTTTCTTTTCTCAAAGAAACGGCGGGCTATACCATCGAGACGCAGATCGAAGATGATCTCTATACGCAGGCGAACCGCGAACGCATCGATCAGGTTTTGTACAATCTCATCGGCAATGCCGTCAATTATACGGGCGAAGATAAGCGCGTCCGCGTCAAACTGTATAAAAAAGGCGGGAATGCCCGCTTCGAAGTCATCGATTCGGGCAAGGGGATCCCTCCCGAAGAAGTGGATACCATCTGGGACCGCTATTACCGTTCCAACAAAACGCATAAGCGCCCCGTCAACGGTTCGGGACTGGGGCTTTCCATCGTCAAAAATATTCTTCTGCAGCACGACTGCCCGTTCGGGGTCATTTCGGAAGTGGGCAAAGGAAGCTGCTTCTGGGCGGAGTTTGCACCGCCTGCCGACGAAGGGAAAAAATCTGACGCGCCTGAGAAGCGCGCCAAGGAGGGGAAGAGTTGAAAGGCAAATCGCTGAGCGCGTTTCTGCTTGCGCTTCCGGTCGCGACGGGCGGCCTGTTCGCGTCCTGCGCAAAAAATACAGAGGCGAACGCTGCGTCCGCATACGGCAGGACCGCGGGCGTGAACGGGTCTGATATCGTCGTGGACTGCGGCGGCGCGGAATGTCCCGTTGTCGTTGCCGACGAAACGCTTACCTTCTATATCGATGATCTCCCGCTCACAAAGGAGGAAGCAGAGCATAGCACTTCGCGCGTGGAAGCGCGTTACACGCTGGAAAATCCCACGGCGGAAGACGTTACGCTCACGGTGTTTTTTCCCGTAGGTTTTGTGCCCGACTATCTTGCCGCGCTGGACGACGACCGCTATTCGGTGACGGCGGAGGACGGAACGCAGGTCGGGCTGACAAAGCGGTATACCTATCATGAGCGCGGATACTACGGAACTGCGTTCGATCTCGACGGGGAACTGCCGCGCTCCGATTTCAACGAGGAGACGTTCTTCCGCAAGGATACGCCCGTCACCGAATACACATATACCGTTACCGTTCCGCAGAGCGCGGAGGGAAGCGTTTTTACCTTCCGTTTCGACGCGAACCTCAGCCGCACAAAAGTGTTCAGTTCGGGCGGCGGCGCAATGGGGATCAATAACGGCATGGGCGAGGTGTACAGGAACGTACAGCCCGGGCAGACGCAGCAGATCGTCGTCTATGCCATCGGCGAGGAGCCGAGAAAAACGGATGCGGGGATCTACTCTATGTCCGGCGCGAGCGCCCAGCTGATTGCCGAGGCGGGAAAACCGCAGGAGCGCGAGGGGCTTACCTTCGGCGCGCTCGTACAGGAACTTTATGCCGAGACGGACGGTTCCGTCGGATACCGCGATTTTTACAATGCTACGGTCGCCATGCTCTCGGAAGACGGCGATCTGCGGTTTTCTTCCCGCTTCGACGCCGAAGCCGTGCTCGACAGCCTGATGCTGTGGTATGAATACGAACTGACCGTTCCCCAAAACGGGAGCGTCGTCAGTACCGTCACGTCGCCGCTGATGCCCGATCTTCCCTCGGAATCGTCCGGCAGATGGACGTTTGATTATCTGCTATCGCCCGGACAGCAGTGGGCGGATTTCGGGAGCATCACCATCAACGTTGAGACGGAGTTTTGCCTCGAAAGCGCTTCGCTGCAATTTACGGAGACGGAAACGGGCTACACCTACACGAAAGAGGGGCTTCCTCTCGGGGAACTTTCCCTTGTGGTCATGCGGAAAGAGGGGATGGGATACGATCCTCAGCCCGTCGACGGCGGGACGTCGACGCTTACGACCGCGCTTATTTTGCTCGGGGTAGCGTTGGGGATCTCCGCGGCCGTGATCATCGTGGTCCTGTGCGTGCGGGCGCACAACAATAAAAAGATGCGCGCGGAAGAGGAGCGCCTGAATCGGGGAAAAACGGAAGAGGGGAAAATCGACCTCGATCCCTTCCCGGAAGCCAATCCGGACGCGCCGGAGCGCCGGGACGGCGATGACCGGCGGGACGGCGGCGATGTATAAGCATAGAACAGAGCGGGCGGGATCTCCGCCCGCTTTGCTTGAACGGCGGCGCAGGCAAAGTTGTCTGCTCCGTCATTTTATTTGACTTTTTACGCATGATATGCTATAATAACGCCTTGCAACGGAGTTGCAAACAAGGTCAATACATATGTTAGAACTCAGTCATATCAGTTTCGCCGCTGCCGACGGCGACAGGAATAAGGAAATTTTAAACGACGTCTCTCTCAGAGTGGAAGAGCGCTTTGTCGCCGTCACCGGTCCAAACGGGAGCGGAAAATCTACGCTCGCCAAGATCATTGCGGGGATCCTGAAGCCTACGGAGGGGAAGATCTACCTCGACGGCGAGGACATCACCGATCTTTCCGTCACCGAGCGTGCGCATCGCGGTATTTCGTATGCGTTCCAGCAGCCTGTGCGGTTCAAGGGCATTACCGTAAAAGATCTCGTCTCCATCGCCGCGGGCAGGAAGATCACCGTCGGCGAAGCGTGCGCTTATCTTTCCGAAGTGGGACTGTGCGCGCGGGATTATATCGACCGCGAGGTGAATGCGTCGCTCTCGGGCGGGGAGCTGAAACGCATCGAAATCGCCACCGTTCTGGCGCGCGGGACCGCGCTCTCCGTGTTCGACGAGCCTGAGGCGGGGATCGATCTGTGGAGTTTCCAAAGTCTTATCTCCGTATTCGAAAAGATGCACGCAAGAACGAACGGCAGCATTCTTATCATTTCCCATCAGGAGCGTATTCTAAGTATTGCCGATAAGATCGTCGTCATAGCGGGCGGCAGAGTGGAAAAAGAAGGCCCGCGCGACGAGATCCTGCCCGGTCTGCTTGCGTGCAGGGTGTGCTCGGCGCTTACAAAATAAATATCCACGCAGGGAAACCCTGCTCGCACATGTATTTATAGCAAAAAGTTGTTAAATGACGGGAAAGCCGTCACATCGTCAGCGCAAACTCCGCTTTAAGCTGTTTAGACAAAGCCCAAACAGCATGGGCGCTGCGTTGCGCTTCCTCTTTCTAAAATTTTACTATGCAAAATTTTAGAAAGCTATCGAGCTATTTCAGCGTTCCGCCACAATTTGTGCGTGAAGCACTTCCGCGGAAAGGTGAGATAGCGCGCGCTATACTGTTGCCAACTGCGCGTTATCGAGGGTGAGCGACGCGTTATGCGCACCGCCACAGTGTGGCGTGCGCGCGCCGCGAACTAAGGAATTGCCTTTCTCAGCGGCAATTCCGTGCCCGCGGGCGGCACATTCTCTTGGTGCCGCCAA
>CALVLR010000107.1 GCA_944340685.1 uncultured Clostridia bacterium
GCTATTCTGTCGTTTCACTCCTTACGTCCGACATGCGTAAGGAATGCCCGCTTGCAGGAGCATTCCGCCGCCATGGCGCACGAGCACGAAGTGCGAAGTATTCCCGTCGGGGTCACCGGACAATTGACAATGGCGGCAGGAAAAGCATTCGCTCATTAAAGTGGGCGATTTTTTCAAAAAAATCGTCGTGGTAAAGGTTTGCAGCAGAACATGGTCTATTGCCGCGCAAAAGGGAAGGCAGGAAGAATCAAAAATTTATAATCATCTTTTTTCGAGAAAGTATTGTTTTTTTCTGTTGAATATGTTATAATAAAAACAGTTTATTTTAATCATATATTGATTTAAATATAAAAACAATTGATAAAACTTTATGAGTTGTTTCAAAGGCTCATAGCATATAGGGGTAGATATATGCACGACAGCGGAGAATTTTTCGCTTGAATAACAGGAAAGTTTGATTGAAGTTGCGACCGGTGAAGAACCATATGTTTATTCTTGGGTGCCGAATGGCAGCGGCGCGCTGTCATTCGGGGAGTGCCCGAATTTTTTTATCTATATTGCAAAAAAATTAAAAATTTTCTGCTATTTCATCAAAAACTTTTTTGAATATGACTAAAACTGTCATATTTGATCTGGTATACTGCGCATAAAGAGAACATTTGCGAGGAGGAGTGCATGGAATATTTTGCACATACACGGGAGGACGGGGAGAAACAATCCCTGAGAGATCATCTGTACGGTACGGCGGAGCTGGCTGCATCGTATGCAAGACCCGCGTTGGAAAACAGCGCACGGTTTGCAGGGCTTTTACACGACCTCGGGAAGTACCAGGAGGCGTTCCAGCTGCGCCTGAAGGGCGGAAGAGAGCTGGTCGACCATTCTGTCTGCGGAGCAAAGGAGGCGGAGGCGCTCTTCGGCAATACGGCGTTGGGGGATATTTTCGCCTATATCGTGGCGGGGCACCACGCAGGGCTTCCGGACAGGGGGAACATCGGCGAGAATGAGACCGAAAGTACGCTTGCCGCGCGCCTGAAAAAGTCCTGCGGCGATTATTCCGCATGGAATACGGAAATCGCGCTGCCCGCGCAGGACCTCGTCACTGCCGAACTGCTGAAATTCTTTGGGGCAAAGATCACGTCGTCCGACTATGAATTTCTCATCCGCTATCTTTACAGCTGTCTGACTGACGCGGATTTTCTCGATACCGAACGCTTTGTCTCGGGGGGAGAACGCGCGCATTTTCCCCCCGCATGGGAGGAGTATTTGCAGCAGGTCAACAAAAAACGTCTCTCTTTTCAGGCGGAAACCGCCCTGCAGAGGGCGCGCGCCGAGCTGCAGCGGCAGGCGCTTTCGTATGCGGACGTCTCGTCGCCCGTCTATCTTCTGGATATGCCCACAGGAAGCGGAAAGACGCTTTGCTCCCTTGCTTTTGCGCTGGAACGGGCGCGGCGGACGGGCAAAAAGCGGATCATCTATGTGATCCCGTATACGAGCATCATTGATCAGACGGCGCAGACGTTTGAAGCGCTGTTTCCCGACCTTCCCATCCTGCGGCACGACAGTACGATCGATTTTGATGAACTCATTCAGGAATCACTGCAGGGGAAATTTTCGCAGACGGATGACGAGGGGATCAGGACGGCGGATATCCTGAAAAAAGCGGCGGAGAATTGGGATGTCCCCATTATCGTGACGACAAACGTTCAGTTTTTCGAGAGTATTTACAGCAACAGAAGCGGGAAACTGCGCAAATTCCATAACATGGCGGAGAGCATGCTCGTGTTCGACGAGGTGCATACGCTGCCCATCTCCTGGTTTATCCCCTGCATGCAGGCAGTGGAACAGCTCACGGCAAAGTACCGCAGCGAAGCGCTCTTTTTAACGGCGACTATGCCTGACTTTGCCGCGCTTACGGCGGAATATCTCGGACATGCCCTGCCCGTTTTTGATCTTCTCCCCGATAAATCACTCTATACCGTCTTTGAGAAATGTACTTTTGAAGACCTCGGGAGGGCGGACATCCTGCCGCGCCTGGACGGCAGCCGCGATACGCTCGTCGTATGCAACCGGAAGCGTACGGCGGAGGAATTTTACCGCGCTTATGCGGGCAGGCAAAAGTATTGTCTTTCTACCTATCTCACCCCGCGTGACAGAAGCCGCATCATCGACGAGATCAAACAGCATCTCCGTGCCGTAAAGGAAGGGCGAGGAGAAGCGCCCGTCACGGTATTTTCCACATCGCTGATCGAAGCGGGCGTCGATCTTGATTTTGCCTGTGTGATGCGGGAGTGCGCCGGACTCGACAGCATTTTGCAGTCGGCGGGGCGCTGCAATCGCGAAGGGGCGCGCTCCAAAGAGGAGAGTAAAGTTTACATATTCCGCACCGGGGACCTCTCGCGCGGCGATCTGCAGATCCGCGCCAATGCCGCAGAGGGGATCATGCGGGAGCGTGGAACAGATTCGCTTACGGACGCGCAAAGCATTCGGGATTATTTCGATATTCTTTATCGCGCGCAGCGGCAGTCGATGAAAGACTTTACAGAGAGCCGCGCGCGGAAGCCTTTCTCCATCGATTTCAGAAAAATTGCAGAAGAATTTCATCTGATCGACGCTGTAACGGTCGGGATCGTCATTCCCAACAAGGAGAATGCGGAGGCAGTCGCAGCGCTGAAAGCCGGTCGCGGGAATCTGAGAAAGCTGCGGCAGGACTGCGCCTCAGTGCGTTTTTATGAACTGAAAGAATTGCTTGCCGCGGGCGTGCTCTCCGAATGGAACGGCACATATGTGTTGGAGCGTCCCGATCTGTACAGTGAGGAGACGGGACTGCGCGTACACGATACCACGGGAGACGATATTTTTTATTAACCTGTCATAAAATAAGAAAATTTTTTAAGAAAAGTATTGACAAATTTTAGTTTGCATGATATTATTCAAATAAGAACTGCTTATGTATTAAATGATTCTGCCTTTAGGATCGGAGAAATCATTGATACAGGCAGTTGTCCGGCCGAAATTCGGCTGTGAGTTGAAATATTTTTATGACTGGTTGCTTGAAGCTCCCGCGCAAGCGGGAATCACAACCAAAGAAATACAAAAGGAGGTAAGTATGTTCAGAATTATTGTGGAAGCGGATTATGCGCTGTACACACGTCCGGAGTGCAAAGTCGAGCGCGCTACCTATCCCGTTCCCACGCCGTCTGCGCTCGAGGGGATGCTCAAAGCGATCTTCTGGAAGCCGGCGATCCGTTATGTCGTCGATAAGATCGTCGTCTTTCATCCCATTCGCTATGCAGGCGTGCGGCGGAACGAGGTCAAAGAAAAGGTATTGCCGTCTGCCGTCAGGCGGCAGATGCGCGGCGAAGAAGCGGATCCGTGCGTGTACACGAAGGAGTCGATCAGCCAGCGCGCGAGCCTTCTGCTCCGCGACGTGCGCTACGGCGTAGAATTCCACTTCGAGATGACGGGCATCCGCAGCGATCGTCCCGACGAAACGCCCCAAAAGTATGCGGAGATCATCCGTCGGCGTCTTGCGAAGGGACAGTTTTTCCAGGCGCCCTTTTTGGGATGCAGAGAATTTCCGATCCGTTCTCTGTACACTGTGGAGCAGTTTGACCTCGGCGAGGTCGATCCTTCGCTCATGGGGGAGCGTGATCTCGGCATCATGCTGTACGGACTGCGTTTTCATGACGATGCGCGCCTGAGAGAAAAGTGGGACGCTTCGTACTTTTCCGACGCGGCGGACGCGGTATTCTATCATCCATGTATGCGGAACGGCGTGATCGACGTCGCAAAATATCGGGAGGCGGGGTCATGATTTTATCTTCATTGTGCGATTATTACAAAATCATGTTGCGCCGCGGCGATGTTTTACCCCAAGGGTATTCCTCATTGCCCGAGAACTTTCTCGTATCGCTCACGCCGGAAGGGGAGATCGACGGGATTCTGTATCAGGGCACGGAGGAGGGCAAAAAGAAAGTTTTTCCGCAGATGCTGCTGCCGCTTCGCTCTCAGAAGCCGGGGATCGGAGCGAATATCGTGGAGCACCGTCCGCTCTATCTCTTCGGACTTGTGTGCGAAAAGGGCGTCTATCGCGCAGACGACGCAAAAGCGCAAAAGTCGCACGCCGCATTCCGCGAAAGCAACCTTGCGTTTACAGAGGGGCTCACTTCCCCCGTTGCGCAGGCATATCGGAATTTTATTCTCCGTTGGGATGCGTCGGCGCAATGTGAAAATGCGTTTCTTATGGCGATCGCCAAGGAGTACGGAACGGCACGGTTTGCCTTCTGCCTCTCGGGTCGGCCCGACCGCCCGCTGCATGAGGAGGAGGAGGTCAAAGCCAAGTGGGATAAACTCTTTGCGTCGCGCAAGGCAGAGGGCGGGGAGCGGTGCGCGCAGTGCCCCGTCCTCGGGGAAATGCTCCCCGTTGCGCGCTTGCACAACAAGATCAAGGGGATCCGAAATGGTCAGCCCT
>CALVLR010000108.1 GCA_944340685.1 uncultured Clostridia bacterium
CTTTGAGATCTTTGACGTTGCCCTCTTCGACCTGACGGAACACGTCGTCGAGGCTCATCTTGGTCGTCTCATGGACCATGGATTCGCGCTGCTTGTTCTTACGCTCCTCCTGGACTTGCTTCATGAGGCTGGGTTCGACGGCAAAGATCGCGTCGCCCGCGTTGGGCACGTCCTCAAGTCCCAGGACGGAGACCGCCGTGGAGGGACCTGCCTCCTTGACCGTTCTGCCCTTGTCGTCGATCATGGCGCGCACACGCCCGACGGTGGTACCCGAGACGAGGCTGTCGCCCGTGCGGAGCGTACCGTTCTGTACGAGCACACTCGCCATGGGCCCCTTGCCCTTATCGAGCTTGGCTTCGATGACGACGCCCTTTGCCCGACGATCGGGATTAGCCTTCAGCTCGCGCATTTCGGCGATGAGGTCGATATCTTCGAGCAGTTTATCGATGCCCATGCCCGTCTTGGCGGAGACGGGTTCGACGATGACGTCGCCGCCCCACTCCTCGGGCACAAGATCGTACTTCATGAGTTCCTGTTTCACGCGGTCAGGTTCGACGTGCGGTTTATCCATCTTGTTGAGCGCAACAATGATGGGCACGTCCGCCGCCTTTGCATGATTGATCGCCTCGACGGTCTGCGGCATGATACCGTCGTCCGCCGCAACGACCAGAACAACGATGTCGGTGACCTGCGCGCCGCGCGCACGCATCGCAGTGAACGCCGCGTGACCGGGCGTATCGATAAAGGTGACCTTTTTCCCTTCGCCGAACGTGACGGTGTATGCGCCGATGCTCTGCGTAATGCCGCCCGCTTCGCCCTCGGTGACGTTGGTCTTGCGGATCGCGTCGAGCAGCGACGTCTTGCCGTGGTCGACGTGTCCCATGACGGTGACGACGGGCGCACGGGTGATGAGGTTCTCTCCCTCTTCCTCGCCGTGAAGTTTCAAAAGGGCGTCTTCCGCCGTCTCGGCGGGCTTATATTCGAGATCGATCCCCAGCTCCAGGGCAATGAATGCGGCGTTGTCGTAATCGACTGATTCGTTCACCGTCTTCATGACCCCCTCTTTGAAGAGACGTTTGGTGATCTCCACGGCGGAGATCCCCAGCTTTTCAGAGAGCACCTTGATCGGGATCTCTTTACTCGTGACGACGGCATGGTCGATCTTGATGGTCTGCGCCTCTTTGCGCACGGTCTTTTTGCCGAACCGCGCTTTGCGGTAGCCGCTCTTATCTTCGTCGAAATCGCCGATGCTCGCCCCCTGGCGGCGCTGAAGATCGCGCTTGTTGGCGGGGCGGCGCGGCTCAACGTACGTCTTTTCGAATTTTTTGGGTGCGTCGCGGCGCACGGGAGCGGGCGCGGGAGGCGGCGCGACGGGGCGCATGCCGGCAGGGCGGGGCGCAAGCGGACGCGATCCCTGCTGGGGGCGCGCCTGCATTCCCCCCTGCTGCGGGCGGGGACCCTGCGGTCTCTGCCCTGCCGCGGGGCGCTGCTGCGCGGGAGAATAAGTGGGGCGCTGCTGCCTCTCCTGTGAAGGACGGAAGGTCTGCCGCGCAGGCTCCTGCGGTTTTGCCGCGGGGCGCTGCTGCGCGGGCGCGGGCTGTACGGGCTGCTCGGCTTTGGGCTGCTCCCGCTTCGGCGTTTCGGCTGCTTTTTGCGCAGATTCCGCCTGCTCCTTCTGCTCGGGCGCAGGTTCCGGTGCGGGCGCAGCGGGTTTTTCCGCTTCTGCCGCTGCAGCGGCACGCTCTTTGGCTTCCGCTTCCTCCTTTGCGCGGGCGGCGGCTGCCGCCTCTTCGGCAGCGCGCGCCGCCTCCTCCGCGCGGCGTTTTTCTTCCTCTTCCGCACGGCGTGCCGCTGCGGCGGTCTCCAGTTCTCCAAGCTTCTTCAAGAGCTCGGAGAGCTGTTTCTCGCCTGCCGCAATGGATTTTTTCAGCGCGTCCGTCCGCTCATCCGAAATGAGCGCATTCAATTTTTCGATGTTCTCGTAAGCCATTCCGTATCCTCCGAAATTTTGCCCGCCTGCGCGCTCTGCGCGCACCCGCTCCGCGGCGGGCATGCGGAAGCTTCCATAGAAGCGTTTACTCTTTTTCCTGATCGATGATCGCCGCGGCGAGGTGCTCCTCGCGCACCGCGGCAACTTTGCAAGCCTCTTTGTGCACCAGCTCTGCAAGCCCCTCCGTCCAGACGACAGGGCAGGCAAAGCGCGCCGCCAGCTTTTGTATCTCCTTCTGCGTGTTCTGAGAAGCGCTCCTGTCGGCGACGAGCAGGTACACTCTGCCGCGCGCCGCCATAGCGGCGTTTACCCCAAGCGTGAGCTTTCCGGCACGTTTGCAGAAACCGAGATACGTCCCCATTTTACTTGCCACCGAGGAATTCCTCCTCGATGCGCGTATATACCTCTTCGGGCACATCCGCCGAAAACGTCTTGTTGAGCAGGCGGTACTTTCTCAGTTTTCTGACGCACGCTTCGCTGTTGCAGATGTATGCGCCGCGCCCGGGTAACTTGCCCGAAAAATCCAGCTGAATGACGCCCTCGCTGTTCCTGACAACGCGAAGCATCTCCCTCTTGGGTTTTTCTTCGCGGCAGGCGATACAGGTGCGCATGGGAATTTTTTTGGGTTTCGGCATCTTTGACCTCTCAATGGTTCAGCGCGGCTGATACCGCGATGTGCGCCCTGAATTATTCCGCAGGCGCTTCGGGCGCGTCGAGATCGAGCTTTGCCGCCGCCGATTCACTCTTGACGTCGATCTTCCAGCCTGTAAGGCGCGCCGCAAGGCGGGCGTTCTGACCGTCTCTGCCGATGGCGAGCGAAAGTTTATCGTCGGGCACGACCGCGACCGCAGACTTCTCGCCCATCTGCGTGACGGAGACGACCGTCGCGGGGGAAAGCGCCTTTGCGATAAATTCAAGGGGATTTTCGCTCCAGAGAATGATGTCGATCTTCTCGCCGCCGAGTTCCGCAACGACCGCGTTGACGCGGGCGCCCTTGTTCCCGACGCATGCGCCCACGGCGTCGATGCGCGGATCTTCGGAAACGATCGCCATTTTGGTGCGATGCCCCGGCTCGCGGGAGATCCCCTTGACGACGACGGTCCCCGCCTTGATCTCGGGAACTTCTTCCTCGAACAGACGCTTGACGAGCCCGGGCGCGGCGCGGGAGACGAGCACCTGCGCATTTCTTCCGCCGCTCTTGACGCGTTTGACGTAAACCTTGATGCGATCGCCCGCGAGATAGCGCTCCCCGGGGACCTGATCCTGCGGAAGCATGAGCCCCTCGATCTGTCCCTTTCCGATCTCGACGTAGACATTGCGCGCGTCCACCTTGCGCACAAGCCCGCTCATCAGCTCTCCCTCTTTATCGGAGAACTCGGAGAGCGTATTGTCGCGCTCGGTCTCGTGGATCTTTTGCAGGATGACCTGTTTTGCCGTTTGCGCGGCGATACGGGTGAAATCCTTGGGCGTGAACTCCTCTGTGAGCACATCGCCGACTTTGGCGCTCTTTTTGATCTCCTGCGCGTCTTCGAGCGAGATCTCGCCGTCGGCGACCTCCTCGCTGTCCACCACGGTGCGCGTCAGGAAAAAACGGATCGTACCCTTTTCGGGATTGAGCTTGACCTCGACGCCCGCCGCGTCGCCTAAAAACTGTTTTTTATAGGCGGAAGCAAGCGCCGTAGAGAGAGCGTCGAGGAAAACCTCTTCGCTGATGCCTTTTTCGCGCTCCAGATCGGCAAGCGCCGCAAAGAAATCCTTATTGATCATGATAAATCTCCTTATTATCCTGTTGTTATAACGCCGCGGCGTCAGACTTCGATGAGTAGGCAGACCTTGGAGGTCTTTTCAAACGGGATCTCGATCTCCCCTTTTTTCGTGCCGAGACGGATCGTGCCGTTTTCAAAGGAAAGCAGCGTTCCCTCGTGATACTTCCCGCCGCAAAGAGGCGCGTAGAGGTGCACTTCGACCGCTTCGCCCAAATGCCGCTTAAAGTCGCGCTCCGTTTTGAAGGGGCGGTCAAGCCCGGGCGAGGAACAGTTGAGCGTATAGGCCGCGCCGAACGTGGGATCGAGCTCGTCGAGCGCGGGATCCGCCGCACGATGAAATTTTTCGCACAAATTCATATCGACGCCGCCGGGCGCGTCGATCACGATCGTGAGCGCCTTTTCGCGGTTGTTCCAGACGGCTTCGACGATCT
>CALVLR010000109.1 GCA_944340685.1 uncultured Clostridia bacterium
GGTTTTCGCGCATATCCATTATAACAGCTATCTTAAATTCTGACGAGTATTTTGTTTGAAATCTTTTTCCGTTTGACATAAAAATATGCACCCCCTAAAGTCTGTCCAACTTTTGGGGTGCATATCATCTACGACAAATTTTGTCCTATTTAGATAATTGTACCATAGAAATAAGTATATAGCAATAGTCGATCTATTAGATTCGTATATTTATATCGTCTTTTCTTTACATAAATTGTATTTTCGGCTGAACACCACGACCTCCCGCAAAGGGAGGCTGTGGTGTTCTCGGCGGGACGAACCCGGTGGATCGATGCGGCAGGGCAGACCAACAAAAAAGCCCCACGGGGGGCGGGGCTGGGATACTTCGGCGCAGAGCGCCTCGTGCCGCCTTCGGCGGGACGAACCCGGTGGGTCGATGCGGCAGGGCAGACCAACAAAAAAAGCCCCACGGGGGGCTTTTTTTGTTGGTGCACCCGGCGGGGATCGAACCCACAACCTTCAGCGTCGGAGGCTGACACGCTATCCAATTGCGCCACGAGTGCATAAACGAGTATGAAATTTGAACCGTTGAGCCGCACAACCTTCATCGACAACCGACACCCCTGAAGGGGTCCCCTCGGTTGGGCATGCGCACGGGGCTGACACGCTGTTTTGAGTTTCGCCGCGCGTGCATAAACGAGTATGAAATTTGAATCGTTGAGCCGCACAACCTTCATCGACAACCGACACCCCTGAAGGGGTCCCCTCGGTTGGGCATGCGCACGGGGCTGACACGCTGTTTTGAGTTGCGCCACGAGTGCATAAACGAGTATGAAATTTGAACCGCCAAAGGCATGGTTCGTATTTTTCCCTTACAGTATATCACATCTTGCGCGAAATTGCTTTATATTTTTGCGCGGATATGCTATAATTTTGGAAAAAATTTTGAGGAGGATCCTATGGCAGATACCGGTAAGACGGTCGTCGTCGGCATGAGCGGCGGGGTAGACAGTTCCGTGGCTGCTCTCCTTCTCAAAGAGCAGGGGTACCGCGTCGTCGGCCTGTTCATGAAGAATTGGGAGGAGACGGACGAGAACGGCGCGTGCACGGCGGAAGAGGACTTTGACGACGTTGTGCGCGTGTGCGGGCTGCTCGATATCCCGTACTATACGGTGAATTTTTCAAAGCAGTATATGGAGCGCGTATTCTCCTACTTTTTGGCGGAGTACCGCGCGGGGAGAACGCCCAATCCCGATGTACTGTGTAATCGTGAGATCAAGTTCGGGCCATTCAAAGAGTATGCCCGCGCGCTGGGTGCGGACTGCATCGCCACGGGGCACTATTGCGGGATCTCGCACGAGGGCGGCGTGCACCGTCTGCTCAAAGCAAAGGACGCGAATAAAGATCAGACGTACTTTTTGAACCAGCTTTCGCAGAGCCAGCTCGAAGGCGTTCTGTTTCCGCTTGCCGATCTCACAAAAGCGGAGGTGCGCGCCATTGCCGAGCGCAACGGGCTTGCCACGGCGAAGAAGAAGGATTCCACGGGCATCTGCTTTATCGGCGAGCGCAATTTCCGCAAGTTTTTGCAGGAATACCTGCCCGCACAGCCCGGGAAAATTCTGACCCTTGCGGGGGAGGAAGTCGGGCGGCACATGGGGCTGATGTACTACACGCTCGGGCAGCGCCGCGGGCTTGATCTCGGCGGTAAAAAGGGGGAGGACGGCCGCTGGTTCGTCGTCAGAAAGGACCTCGAACACAACGTCCTCTATGTCTCGCACGGCGACGAAAGCCCGCTCTATTCGGACGGCTGCTGCGTCGAGGGGATGAACTTTATTCCCTTCCCGCCCGAGAAAAAGCAATTCGCGTGCCGCGCAAAGTTCCGCTATCGGCAGGGCGAGCAGGATGTTCTCGTGGAGCGCACGGGGGACACCTCGCTCGCGATCAGATTTCGAGAGCCGCAGCGCGCCGTCACCGAGGGGCAGTTCGCGGTACTCTACGACGAGGCGCAATGCCTCGGCGGCGGGACGATCACGGGCACATTCCGAAACGCTTAGAGCGGTTTTGGCGGCACCATGTCTGCGATAAAAGCTCTGAAAACGCGTGCATGGTGTGCGCAAACAGATGCTTTGGCTAAGAAATTCGGTGTGCCGCGTATAAAAATGCATTCACAGGGCAATAACCTCCGCAAGAAGAGCGGAGGTTATTTTATGAAGAAGGCGGCTGTATTTTTGGCGCTTGCGGCGGCGATCGTGCTCATTGCCTGCCTGTTCGGCGGAACGGAGGAGACGGCGGAGACGGCGGCATATCTGCGCGTACATATCCGCGCCAACTCCAACGGGGCGGAGGATCAGGCGGTCAAGTACGAAGTGCGCGACGGCGTTGTGGAGTACCTCACGCCCGTCGTTGCGGCGTGTGAGACGAAAGAGGAGGCGGTCTCCGCGATCGAAGCGCGGCTTGAAGCGATCGAGGGAGTCGCGGAGCGCATTCTGCTCGAAAACGGTTATGCCTATGGAGCAAGGGCGAGCGTGCGGAAAGAGGAGTTCCCCACGCGTGTGTACGACGGCGCGACGCTTCCCGCGGGCGTATATGACGCGCTCATCCTCGAACTCGGCACGGGCGAGGGGGACAACTGGTGGTGCGTCGTCTATCCGCCGCTGTGCTTTACGGGCGGGAATGTAAATATCACCTATAAGAGTAAGATCATGGAGATCATCCGCAGTTTTTTCGGCGACTGAGCGGGAAAAATGCCTGAGAATGATCAAAAAGCAGCGCGGCGCGGAAGATTCCGCGCCGCGCTGCCCGCTGCTTGTTTCATGCGTTCTCGTGTAAGAGTTCGTTGCTTAAAGAGATGATCTTCTCGGCATATTTTTTCTTGCGCGCTTTTAAAATCGCGCTGTAAATGGGATAGTTCACCGCGATCATCAGGATCCCGACGGCTCCGATCACGACGCCTGCCGCCATAACGTTTCCGATGACTTCCATGGCAAGGCACATGCCTACGCCGAGCACCAGTGCGCCGAGCACGCCGAACAGATATGCGAAAAGTTCCGCAGGACGGCGAACGGCTGCGTCCATCTTGTGCAGCGTTTCGAGTTTGTTTTCCGTCTCGCTCTTCGGTGCGTACTGTTTGCGGATCTCCTCCGCGTATTTGCGTTCGTTTTCCATAAAAACATCTCCTTTCTTGATTTTGTACGTACAGTATACCGCGCAGATATTTCCGAATTTTTTCTCTTTTGTAAGCAGGGCGTAAAGGTTTTGTAAAAGAAATGTAAGCGGGCTATTTCGTACGGAGCGGGATCTGAAGCTGATACCGCCATCTGGCAATTCCGGAGATCATGACAAAGCGAAGCGTAAAGGCGGGTGGCGCGGCTTCTTTCGCCGCGCGCTCTTTCAGGGCTTGGAGCGTCTCGGGGAACGTCGTCTCGGAGCAATCTGCGCACAGATAGGCGCCCGCGGGGAGGATGCGCAGCCCGTACGCTTCGGCGTATTTTGTGCATACGGCAAACATGCGCGCTTCTCCTTCCGCTTCGTACACGCCGGCTGTGTCCGCAAAGGAAAATTCGCCGCGGCGTTCGTTTCCGAGCTGCGCATAGAAATGGCGGTGATAGTCATAAAGATTCTCCACTGTGGGCGTGCTCAGATGCTCGGAAAGCAGAATGACGCGCTCAGGGAACTCTTCCCGATAACCCTGCTCGCGGGGCGGCTGCTGCGCTGCCTTGCTTTCATAGTATTTTCTGGCGCGTCCGATCCGCTCTTTCGCTTCGGTCAGCTGTGCGAGCTTTTCTTCGGCACGCGCTTCCGCATCCCGCAAAAAAGCGGCGGTCTCGCTGAGGTCGTCGCATTGCAGCAGCCGTTTGATCTCTTTGAGCGGAAGCTCCATGCAGCGCAGGGCGTGCACGATGTTTAAAAGTACGAGTTCGCGTTCCGTATAGTAGCGGTAACCCGTCCACTTGTCCGTTGTATGCGGATGAACCAGGCCGATGCGGTCGTAGTGGCGAAGCGTCTCCGCCGTGACGCCCGCCATGCGCGCCGTTTGACTGACCGAAAAAAATTTTTCCATAAGTTTTATAAAAATTTATAAAAATCGCTTGACCTTTGTGTAACACAAAGGTTTATGCTTATGTTACCATAAGAAGAATGCAAAGTCAAGGAATGAGGAGGTTTGTTATGAAAAAAACAGCGGTGTGCATGGCTGCGGCGGCTCTTGTGCTTACGGCGCTGCTCGGCGGGTGCGCGGCAGAGGAAAGTTTTACGGCGCAGACTTATACGGCGGAAGGCGAGGTCGTCTCCGTTTCGATCGACGTCTCCGATCGGGCGGTCGAGGTGGCGCCTTCCGAGGACGGAAAGCTTCACATTGCGTATTACGAGAGCGAGAAGCAATCATACAAGATCGAGCTTACAGGCGAAGGCGCGCTCACGGTGCGGCTCGACCTCGATCGGGAGTGGACGGATTTTATCGGTACGCAGGCTGCCGTGGAGTACCGCACGATCCGTGTGGAACTGCCCTCGGATCTGACGGCTCTCTCCGTCGTTACGATGAACGAGAACGTCACCATGTCCGATGTCACGGTCTCTGAGAGCGTTGCCGTATCGGTCAACGGCGGGGACATCTCCTTCGGGAAGGTCTCCGTGGGGACGTCGCTTGCGCTGACGGTAAAGAACGGGAATATCACGGGATCGGTTGCAGGCGGCTGGGACGATTTCACCATCGATTGCGCCGTCAAAAAGGGTGAAAGTACGCTTCCCGAACACAAGGACGGCGGCAGCAAGACGCTTTCCGTGGACTGCAACAACGGAGATGTGACGATCGATCTTGCAAACGCATAACATCACGAACGCATCAACGGATACAAAAACGGACGCTCAGGCGTCCGTTTTTTCTTGCAGAAGTTCATCGGTGAGGCGCAGGATCTCTGCGCCGTATTTGCGTTTGCCGCGCTTTAAGAGCGCTCCGAAGACGGGGCGTGCGGCGATCGCTGCGGCAAGTCCGGCGGCCGCCACGGCGATACCGCCCGCGAACAGATCCCACACTAGCGTCATGCTCATGCCCAGACCGAACAGGAGCACGCCTGCGATGCCGAGACTGAGTGCGGCGATGAGCGCGGGGCGCTGCGCCCGCTGATGGAGCGCGCGCAGGCGCTCCAGTTTATTTTCTTTGCGCGGCTCGGCGGCGGTATAGGCTCTCCGGATCTCTTCGATCTCCCTGCGCTCTTCTTCGGTGGGAGCGGAGTAGGTATAGGAAAATTTATTGTTGATGTTCATTGTCTGATTCCTCGGTATCTTTTGGAGGCGGCGGTTCGGGTGCGGCAGCCGTCTTTTCACGGAGCTGCGCATATTCCGCGGGACCGGCTCCGGCACTGTCGGTTCCCTGCGTTCGGAGTTCTTTCAGCCGCTGCGTCCCGCGTACGATCATAAAGACGCCCATCGCAATGGTGAGCGCGCACACGCCGAATCCCGTGGCGGCGCGCAGGCCGAGCATCTCCGTGGAGCCGCTCCCGCCGAACGTGGCGATCATCGTCGTTTCCAGGGAGAGCAGGGCGACCGCCGCGTCGGTGAGCCCGATATTGCGGAAGGATTGCAGGAGCGGGTCGTGCAGGCGGTAGGTCTTGCGTGCGTTGACGATGGCGAGCACCACGCGGTAGACCGTGTATGCCGCCGACGCGATCGCCATGATCCGGGAACTGCGCGAGGCGTTGTCAGACAGCACCATCTGCGTAACGGCGGCGGTGAGCGCAAGTTCGAGTACGAGGAGCGCGATCCCGCACAGACGGTAGAGGCGGAGCTTGCCGTCCGCAATGGCAGATCCGTCGCCGCCCGCCCGTTTTTTTACCTTGTTCCATCCTGCAAGGAGGAGACAGCGGAGCACGCCCAGACAGAAATAATACCCTGAAAGCACGCCGTACCATACCGATGAAAGGAGAATGGCGAGCGTCATTTGCAGGACGGCATAGCCGATATTGATGAGAAAGGCGAGAATGCCGAATGCTACCGTGCGGAATGCGTAATCGCGGAAAAACCGGTTGGCTTTCGGAAAGCGCGCCGTATATCCGAGAAAATCCTGTTTGATGCGCGGCGCATATCTGACTGCTGCATAGACGGAATAGGCAAGAAGGACGGCGGCAGCGGCGGAAAGCGCATATGCGGCGTATGTGAGGGGCGGCATCTCTGCCTGCACAGTCAGAACAACGGCGCCTGCGGCGGCAGCAAGCGTAACTGCCCACAGCAGGCAGACCTGCCATCCGTGCGGGTCTTTCAGCCAGCGCCACAATTTCCTGAAAAAATGCATATTATACGGCTCCGCGCAGCGTTACCTGAAAGACGCTGCCTTTGCCGACTTCGCTCTCCACAGCGATCTCTCCGCCGAGAAGATCGATGACCTTTTTGACGAGCGCAAGACCCAGCCCGTTCCCTTCGCCGGCATGGGAAGCGTCTCCCTGATAAAATTTTTCAAAAATATGCTTTCCGACTTCTGCGGAGATCCCCCGTCCCGTATCCGCAACGCGGACAACGGCGTTCCCGTTTTCCGCTTTCAGAGAAAGAGAGACCGTACCGCCTGCATCCGTAAATTTTACGGCGTTGGAGAGAAGATTGTTCCACACGAGTTCCAGATAGTCCGGCACGGAGCGGATCTCCACTTCTTCGAGATCGCATTCGAGATCAAGCCGTTTGCGTTCGATGACTTCCTCAAAGGAGAGCGCCGCTTCGGCGAGCATTTCATCGAGGCGGAAAACGGTGTACGCGGGCGTGAGTTTCTGATTTTCAAGTTTGTTGAGCCTGAGTACGCCCTGCACGAGCGCGGTCAGACGGTCGGCGGCGGAGATGAGCGCGCCGGCATATTTTTGCCGCGTTCCGGCGTCCGGCTCGCCCTTTCCCAAGGCTTCGGCGTAGCTCTTGATGACGGCGACGGGCGTTTTCAGTTCATGCGACACGTTGGAGATGAAGTCTGCGTGCAGCATTTCCGTATGTTCAAGTTCGGCGGACATTTTATTGAGATTTTCCATGATCTCGTCGAATTCGTCACGGCGCAGGTAGAGGTGTCCGGATTCCAGGCGCACGGTAAAGTCGCCTGCGGCAATGGCGTCTGTTGCCGCCAGGATCTTCCGTACGGGACGCTCCACCGTCAGTTTACGGCGCAGAAGATCGGCGGCAGTACACAAGAACGCAAACGCGGCGATCACGCCGAGCATGGCGCCCGCTTTTGCGCCGTCTGTCATTTCTGCGGGAAGGGCGGAATAAATGAGCACGGCGGCGCTCACGATGGCGGCAA
Organism: uncultured Clostridia bacterium; assembly: GCA_944340685.1. GTDB lineage: Bacteria > Bacillota > Clostridia > Christensenellales > Borkfalkiaceae > Gallimonas. The sequence continues at coordinate 7,250 of CALVLR010000109.1, forward strand.
CCGTGAGGAAGAAGAGCAGCGCGCCCGTCCAGGAGACGCCTGTGCGGCGCTGCCGCTTCATCTAAGCACCGCCTTATATCCGAGGCCGTGCACGGTGACGATCTCAAAACCCGTACAGGCGCTCGTCTTTTCACGGAGCTTCGCGATATATACGTCGACTGTGCGCGACGTTGCAGAGGAGTCGTAATCCCAGAACTCGTCCATCAGCTGTTTGCGGGTAAAAGTGCGCTTGGGGAAGGAGAGAAATTTGAACAGGATGTCGAACTCGCGCACGGTGAGCGGAAGTTCTTCGCCGTCCAAGTAGGCGGTGTGTTCCTCCTTGTTCATTCTGAGGTTTCCTGCCACAAGCTCCCGCGTGCGCTCGATGTTCGCGCGCCTGAGGAGCGCCGCCACGCGGAGCATGAGAAGGTCGGTATCGAAGGGCTTGGCGACGTAGTCGTCGATGCCGAGCGCAAAGCCGCGCTGTTTGGAAGGCTTGTCGTCGAGTGCGGTCAGAAAGAGAATGGGGAGTTTTTTATCCGTCTCGCGGATGCGTTCAGCGAGCGCAAACCCGTCGAGGCGGGGCATCATGACGTCGGTAATGACGAGGTCGACAGGTGAATTTTCCAGCGCGTCGAGCGCTTCCTGTCCGTCCGCACAGGAGATCGCCTCATAACCCTCCTGTGTGAGCCGCGCGCAGATAAGCGTATTGAGGTCTCTGTCGTCTTCGGCAAGCAAAACTTTTACCATTGGTATCCTCCGTGTTCCATAGAGTATACTGTAAGGGAGCAATACGAACCCGATCAAAAGCGGAAACCGCGGCGCTCATACTTTGTTGAAAGGCTTGACCGTGCCACACGGCACGCCCTGCGCCTTTTTCTCGGCGGCACCAATGTAGAGTACCGCCTCTGGCACGAAATCG
>CALVLR010000110.1 GCA_944340685.1 uncultured Clostridia bacterium
GCTCTCATACGCAGCGACGAGCGCCCTTCTCCTGTTCACGGACAGACTCTCGGGGAAACAGTCCCGCGAGACCGCTACGACGCCTGCTTTCATCTTGGGAATATTCAACATTACAACCTCCATCTTCCGGCGTGAGTTGCCTCGTGCAATACATGCGTGATTTACCCGCTAACCGCAAAACCGCTGACCGATAAAACGACAACGTTATTATATCATGATTTTGTCAGAAATTCAATCCTACCGATAAAATTTTTAAAAACCACAAAACCGAACATCAGTCCGGACTGCTCACGCTGCACGAAAAAAGCGAGGCAAACGCCTCGCTTTTTTCGTGGTGCACCAGAGATTATCTTCGCGCAGGCGCTCGATGGCTTCGGCGGCTGTTCGCTTTCTTTCTCTTCCGCTGCTCCGTTCTCCGACGCCGCCTCGCGCGAACTCCCGGGAATTCAGGATTTCGAACTGCTCACGCTGCACGAAAAAAGCGAGGCAAACGCCTCGCTTTTTTCGTGGTGCACCGTAAGAGATTCGAACTCCTGGCCTTCGGTTCCGTAGACCGACGCTATATCCAGCTTAGCTAACGGTGCGCGCCTCACAGCACCATGATATTATACCTGTTCCCCCATGATTTGTCAACGTTTTTTAAACGGTTTTTTGGGGATTTTTCCCTTTCCACAAAAAAAATGCGATTGTGGATAACATGTACCGATCTTTCCCCCTGTTTGCGCGGATACAATTGTCGAATTGTGGAAAAACAGGTCGAATCGGCGTAAAAATGTGGATAACTTTTTTCAAAACTTTCGTTCGGAATTGCGGATTTTCTTGAAAAAAAGGCAATTGTGGACAATTCTCCCCACATATTTTACCCTACGGAAGGGTGAGAAAGGTCTTCGCCTGCCAAAGAAATCACGCGCAGGGCATGCGGGATGCATACGATCACGCTTCCCCCCGAGCCGATCGCCCGCATCGCCGTACAATCTTTGCGCCGACTGCAATTTGCGTCGCGCATGACCGCCGTTCCCGCGGCGTTGTCGACCGCCAGAAGGTTCCACGCATCCTCAGACGCCTCGATCGCGATCAACAGAAGTTCCCCTTCCCTGCTGAACGTGATGCGATCCTCCCAGCCTTCCGCGACTTCGCCGCCCGAACCGAACGTATGCGTATAGACGGTCTCTCCGTGTACCTCCACGCGGAAGCCCTGCGCCTGTCCGCGGTTCAGCAATGCGGCGGTGAGAAAGAGCGCGGCGACGAAAAGCAGCACGGCTCCATAAATGAGAAGATCTGCAATACGAAACAGTTTCCCCTCACGGACGCGGCGGGCATTTTTCATGCAAAGACCTCCACATGATCGAACGCAGCCGTCACACGGTAATTTTCCGCATCAAGATTGGTATAGAGGGTATATTCTTCCGTTTCGGAGTCAAACCAGACAAACATCACGCGGAATTCGTCGGCATGCGCCGACGCATATGCGCACGCCTCATCTGCGGACATGGTCACGAGCGCCGTTGCACGCGCGTCCCCTTCCGCCGCCAGGCCGCCCACAACTGTGGCGCAGACGACATGGCTGCCCGCGCCGACGGGCGTGCCGTCTTTCCCGATGATGTGGCAGTAGCGCGTACCTTCGATCTCATAATACTGTTCATAGTCGCCGCTGGTCGAGACAGTCGTATCCCTTACGAGCAGCGTTGCATAGGAATCGCCCGGTTCTTCCCGCGGGGAAGAGATGGAGATCTCCCAAAGCCCGCCATCATCATCGGGGTTTTCAAGAACCAGCAGACTGCTGCCGCCGACATTGAAATATCCGTATTCCACATCCGCCGCCGACAAGATCTCCGCCGCCGCGTCGACGCACGCGCCCTTCCCGATGCCGTCAAGACTGAGCTGCATGGTGTATTGCGTATCGTCCCCCTCGACCGCGGCAACGGCGGAAGGTTTTGTGAGCGTAGTTTGCGTGAGAGAAAGCTCCGCCGTGCCGAAATCGGATACGGCAGGCTGTGAAAACGCGACGCAATACTTCTCTTCGGGCAGTTCCTGTTCGAAGTCCGCCCGATCATAAGGAAGCGTCGGCGTATAGGTCGCAAGGCGGTGGCGGGGCGAAAATCCCCACAGATCGACGAGGAGCCCGACGGCGGGATCGTAGGCGCCGTCCGTCTCTTCATACACATTCCGGGCGGTCTGTAAAATACGATACGCCGTCCCGCCGACGTCGACCGTCTCACCTGCCGCCGCCCTGTTGAAGCGCGAAACCGCACTGTCCTCTGCGGAAACGGAAATGCTGCTCTCGATCGCGCGGGCAGATTCCGAAAGCGCCGCCCAGAGCGCTTCGGGCTGTTCCGAAGAAGAATACACCCAGCGCACCTGAGAACCGAAGATATTATATTCGTCTTTGGCGAGCAGCGGCGTATGCGCACAGGCGGAAAAAACGGGCAGACACCCCGTCAGCGCGGCAAGCGCAACACAAAAGAACTTTCGCACGCAACCGCCTCCTTTGTTTGATCACTGCGATTATACTGTAAGGGAGTAATATGAACCCGATCAAAAGCGGAAACCGCGGCGCTCATACTTTGTTGAAAGGCTTGACCGTGCCACACGGCACGCCCTGCGCCTTTTTCTCGGCGGCACCAATGTAGAGTACCGCCTCTGGCACGAAATCG
>CALVLR010000111.1 GCA_944340685.1 uncultured Clostridia bacterium
CTGCTACATTAAAAAAGAATCTGGCGCTCTTAAACGCCAGACCCAAGAAGGTTTTACATTACCAAACACCGCAAGATTTGTTCTTTGACAATCTCTCATCCTGTTGCATTTGATTTGACAAATCACCGTATCATCAGAATTTGTTATCGAACACCAGCTCATCCATTGCCTTCTTTTCGCTGTGGGCGGGTGCGGGTGCGGCGTCCGCTGCGGGATAGCCCATCACCAGAATGGCGGTCGGGACAAAGTTTTCGGGCAGGGAGAACTCCGTGCGCACGGCGGCGGGATCGAAGTGCATGACCCACGTCGTGCCCACGCCGAGGGAAGCAGCCATGAGCATCATGTGCGTGGTGACGATGCCAACGTCCACCTCGCCGCTGGGGGCGTTGTCGTAGCGGGCGCGGTGCCAGCAAGCCGTCTTGTCGTAACAGACGAGGAGCGCGGCGGGCGCCCCGAAGCGGCACTTGGTGCAGCGGTCGAGCGCGGCGAGCGTCTCCTTTTCATCGATGACGAGAATGCGCTGCGGCTGTTCGTTGTGCGCCGTGGGCGCGACGCGCCCCGCCTCCAGGATCCTTTCGATGACGTCCCGTCCGACGGGTCTTTCCTCAAATTTGCGGCAGGAATAGCGCTCCTGCATGAGCTGCATCAGATCCATATTGTCTTCCCTCCTGTGCTGTTGTGGTGATATTGGCAGATGAACACCTGTGCAGGTATCCATATCTGTTCACAGCGTTTCAAGCTCGTCGAGCGTGAGTGAAAACGCGGGGATAAAGTGCTCGAAAAAGTAGTCGACGGCGCGCATATGCTTTGCCTGAAGCGCCTCCTTCGTCGTCTTTTCCGCCTGCACGAACTCGGTATTGCCGGAGCGCAGCTCTTCGAGGCATTTGAGATATGCCGAGAGCTTATCCGCCGCCTTGACGAACGCGTACTCCTTGGTGGACTTATCCGCCTGCAAGTAAGGATACATCGCCCCGTGCAGCGGCTCGGGGAGGGTCGCGGCGATCTTATCGACGGCGAGGCGCTCCACCTTCTCGTACTCGCCGTGGAGCTGCCCGTTGAAATACTTGATGGGCGTGGGCATATCGCCGGTTACGACCTCGCTCACCTCGTGATAGAGCGCGTATAAAATGGCGGCGGACGTGTCGACGGTGCCGCCGAACACCTCCTCTTCGATGAGACAGAGCGCATGCGTTAAAACGGCGACCTGGTGGGAGTGTTCCATGATATTCTCTTCGCGCGTGGAGCGCATGAGCTGCCAGCGCTTGATAAACTTCATTCTGTCCAGATAGGCATAAAATTTTTCCATGATTTGACCTCTTTTTTCAATTATACTACAAATTCCCGTAAAATTCAATTGACTTCTCGCATTTTTCGCGCTATACTTTGATTACTAAAATTAAATATCCGTCGTGGGTGCTGTAACAGGCTGAGATCATACCACTTGAATCGGGCAAGGTAATGCTTGGACGAAAGACAGGATTTTTTCAGGGCGCGCCACGCATCTTGCATGGGCGTTTTTTGTTTGCAAAAATCAAGACGGATAAAAGGAGTTATGTTATGTCAGCTGTTTCTCTGTCCTCTTATCAGGACTACTTTGAGACAATTGACGAAGAGGGCAACACCATTCCGCACTACGACTATCCCGACGTGTGGACTTCGTTTGCCAAGGACGCGCTCATGAACGTGTTCCTGTACGCCGCGATCGCGCTCGTCGTTATCCTCGTGGTCGTCGGCATTTTCGTCAGTCTCAGAAAACCCGAAAGCATGAAGAGTTTCATGCGCACCGCGCTCGGCTTTGCCTGCGGGTTCGCCGTTACCGTGATCGCCGCCATGCTCTCGCTGGAATTTTTCGACATGTATGAAAACGGGTATGTGTTCGACCTCGTGCTCTGGCCCTCCGTCGCATGCGTCTCCGCCGTCGTACTCGGGATCGCGGCGATCTACATCTCGTCGCTGTACTCCAAAAAGACGTTCCGCCTCACCTCGATCATCAGCGGCAGCGTCATCGGCGCGTCCGTCATCGCGCTCTTTGCGTGCCTCTCCGTCTATTTCAGTTCGGGCGCGGCAGGCGAAAACAACGGCGTTGTGATCACCGTTTCCGAAAATGTCGGCATGTGCATCTGCGCAGTCGTGCTCGTCGCAGCGATCGTCGTGTGCGCCTTCCTCTTCGACAAGGGGACAAAGGGGTTCGATTCCAAGTCCATCTCCTATGCCGCCATCTGCATTGCGATGAGCTTTGCGCTCTCTTACATTGCGCCCATCCATATGCCGCAGGGCGGCTCGGTGACGATCGCCTCGCTGGTGCCCCTCATGCTCTACTCCTTCATGTTCGGCACCAAGAAGGGCGTGCTCGCGGGCGCCGTGTACGGATTCATGCAGATCATTCAGGACCCCTGGATCGTGCACCCTGCACAGCTCCTTCTCGACTATCCCATCGCCTTTGCGGGCATCGGGCTTGCGGGCATGTTCGCGCATGTGAAGAAGCTGGAAAAGCTCCCGCAGCTGCAATTTGCGCTGGGCGCGATCGTCGGCAGCGTGTTCCGCTTCGCAGGGCACCTGCTCTCCGGCGCGTTCGCGTTCTCCGAATACGCGCCCGAGGGCATGAACGTTTGGGTGTATTCGCTCGGCTACAACGGCTCGTATGTGTTCCCCGACATCGCCATTGCGATCGCCGCGGGCATCATCGTGCTCAGCTCTCCTTCCTTCGTGAAACAGCTCCGCAAGTACTCCAAAAAGAAGTCCCTGCCCGCGGGTACGCAGCCCGAAGGAGAAGTGCAGGAGCCCGTTGCACCGGCCGCCGAAGTACCTGCGGAGGCGCCGATGCAGCAGGAGCTTACCACCCCCCACCCCAAAGACTGACCCGACCAGAGAAGAGGTTTCCCGCACAGGGGACCTCTTTTTTTTGCGCCGGACGCGGAATTTTTTCCCAAACATATTGAATTCTTCCCGCAAACATGATACAATAAAACAAATTATTCTTCCGCAAACAGCGGCGGGCAGGCTGCCCGAATTTCATGAGGGGGAAAACAATGGCAATCAGAATTACAAGAGAGAATATGGGCGTGGTCTTTACCCCGCGCGACGAAGAAGTGTACTCCAATACCTCGGGCGTGCTGTATCCGCGCGTCATCGAACTGCACCACGCGGGGGAGCTCAACGGCATGCTTTTGGCGACGTTCGACCACTCCACGATCAAGGAACCGCCCGTGGTGCCTGTGATGTGCTCGCGCGACGGCGGCGTGACGTGGGAAAAGTACTCCCAGATCGAGGATACGCAGAACGGCTACGGCATCCGCTTTCAGCCGCACATCATGGAACTTCCGCAGGACTGCGGCGATCTGAAAGCGGGCACCATCGTGATGAGCGGGAACTCCGTTCCGCTCAGCTTCGCCACGACGGAGCTTTCCTTCTACATCAGCCGCGACCACGGCAAGACGTGGGAATTCCGCTCCTCCGTGGTACAGGGCGGTCCGCCCGTGGAACAGAACTTCGACGCACTCGGCCCCGTTTGGGAACCGAACATCTACATCGACGCATACGGCAGCCTCGTGGTCGCCTTTACCGACGAGCGCCCGCACACCGACCCGCGCTTTAACCAGACGCTCGCACTCACCCGGTCGGAGGACGGCGGC
>CALVLR010000112.1 GCA_944340685.1 uncultured Clostridia bacterium
GGCCTCTGAAAATCAAAGGTCGTTTTTTGTTAGATTCAGATTTTTTATATACTGCCCGTTTGTGTTGATATACTTTTAGAATAGTGTCCATAAAAATATGTCACAGTCACGATGCGTGCAAGCTGCTGCGTTTGCGCCTGCTCTTCGAGGCTGTAAAAGGAAGTGCCGATCAGCGCCCTTCCTGCGGCAAAGCTGCCGAGCAGGCATGCAGAAGCGCGGCTGAAAAAGTTATGCTGAGAAGATCGGCGCCCAAGAAGGCTGCGGGCGCGAGCCATCCGTAGAGCAGCAGCCCGAAAAGCGCCGCGCCGGAGAGGAGATCTGCAATGCCGCAAATCAGCGGAAAAACAGTTGTTTTTTTCATATTATCCCTCCTGTGTTTTTGCAAAATCATGCAGTGCCATATTCTCTTCGGGGAAAATTTTCCGCTTTTCGTTTTTCCCTTACAGTATAACACAACCGCCTTTCCTTGACAACTGTTTTTTTTCGTCTTATAATAAAGGCATGAAGTACATCGAACTGACCGTGCATACGACGTCGGAGGCGAGCGAACTCGTCGCGGACGTCATGTGGCAATACACCGAGGGCGGCGTCGCCGTGAGCGACGTGAAGGACGTGATCGCTCTTACAAAGGGCGAGAGCGGCGTCTTTTGGGATTACATCGACGAGGACCTGCAAAAGCAGACGGGCGACGTTCTCGTCAAATGCTTTTTGCAGCCCGAAAAGGCGGACGCGGAGATTTCCGCGATCCGCAGGGAACTTGCGGAGATGAGATCGCGCGGCGGCGTCAGCTTCGGCACGCTCGAAGAGACCCGCCGCGAGATCGACGGCGACGACTGGATCGACGTGTGGAAGAAGCACTTCCGCCCCCTGCACATCGGGGAGCGCGTCGTTATCGTTCCGGAGTGGATCGACTATCCGCAGGAGCCTTACGAGGTCATCGTCACGCTCGATTCCAACATGGCGTTCGGGACGGGCGAACACGAGACGACTTCCATGTGCCTCGAAGCGCTGCAAAAGGCGCTTCATGAGGGGGACGTCGTCATCGACGTCGGCTGCGGCAGCGGGATCCTGGGGATCGCCGCCGCCAAACTCGGCGCAAAACTTTGCTATCTGACCGACATCGACCCCGTCGCCGTGGAGAGCGCCAAACATAACGCGCTGAAGAACGGCGTATCGCAGAAGACGATCGTCGCGCATTCCGATCTTTTGGCAGATTCCTCGGTCAAGGGGGACGTGGTGCTCGCCAACATCACGGCGGAGATCCTGGTGCGGCTTGCGCCCACGGTGCCCCGAAACCTCAAAGAGGGCGGCACGCTCATTTTAAGCGGGATCATCGCGGAGCGGCTTCCTCTCGTGAAAGATGCGTTTTCCGCGCAGGGGCTTTGTCTGCTGCAAGAGATGCACAAGGGCGAATGGTACGCCCTCGTTTACAGGAGATAACATGGCTGCACCCAAACGATTTTTCGCCGAACGGATCGCCGAAGAGATGACGCTCCCCGAAGAGGAGGGGCGCCACGCAAAAAACGTTCTGCGCGTTGCCGAAGGCGACGAGCTCACGCTCTTCGACGGCAGCGGCAGGGAATATTCCGCCGTGGTCACCAAGGTGGACAGAAGCGGCGTTTCCGTGCACGTCGTGCGCGAGGCGGTCTCCGACCGGGAACCGCAGACGTATATTTTTCTGCTCGTCGGCGCGCTCAAGGGGGATAAGACGGAGCTTGTCGTGCAGAAGGCGACGGAGCTGGGCGTGAGCCGCATCGGGGTATTCTCGTCCCGCTACTGTTCGGCGTATATGAACGAAAACAAGCTGGAGCGGCTCAACCGCGTCGCCCGCGAGGCGGCAAAGCAGTGTCTGCGCGCCTCTGTGCCGCGCGTGGAGTATTACGAGACGCTCCAGGATGCGCTTGCCGCGGGCGCGGAGTGCGTCACGCGGCTGTTTGCCTGCGAATTTATTACGGAAACGGAGAAAGACATCCAAGGCGTCGGCGCCACGGTCGCGGCGGTCGTGGGCAGCGAAGGGGGATTTTCCGAGGAGGAATACGCCCTCGCGCAGCGGCTCGGCTACTGCGGCGTATCCCTCGGGAAGCGCATCCTGCGCGCCGAGACGGCGGCGATCGCGCTGCTTGCCGTGATCATGCACGAGGCGGGCGAACTCGGATGAAGGCGTGCGTGTTTACCCTCGGCTGCAAGGTCAACGAGGTGGAGAGCGCGTCCTTTCTGTCGGCGCTCGAGGCGCGCGGCTATGAGGTGACGGATACGCTCTGCCCCGCCGATCTGTATATTCTCAACACCTGCGCCGTGACGGCGGAAGCGGAGAAAAAGAGCCGTCAGGCGATCGCGCGGATCAAAAAGTACAATCCGCGCGCCCGCATCGTCGTGTGCGGCTGCGCGGCGCAAAATCATCCCGAGGCGTTTTCCGGGAAGGAGGGCGTCGGACTCGTCACGGGAGCGATGCACAAGCGCGGCGTGCTCGACCACCTCGGCGAGACGGGCGTATTTTTGGAGGAGGAAGCGTCGTTCTGCGAACTGCCCGCTCCCAAACAGACCAAGACCCGCGCCTTTGTGCGCATTCAGGACGGCTGCAACCGATTCTGCTCGTACTGTCTGATCCCCTATCTGCGCGGGCGCACGCGCTCGCGCGCGGCGGACGCGGTCGTCCGCGAGGCAGAGGGGCTCCCCGCCCGCGAGATCGTGCTCACGGGGATCGATATTACTTCCTATCGCGACGGCGAAAACGGTCTGGGCGAGCTTTTGCTGCGGCTGAAGCATCTGCCCGCCCGCATTCGTCTCGGCTCGCTGGAAGAGGGCATCGTCACGCGGGAATTTCTGGAGAAGATGCGTGCCGCTGGCAACGTGTGCGAGCAGTTCCACCTCTCCTTGCAGAGCGGGTCGGACGCCGTTCTGAAAAAGATGAACCGCCGTTACACGCGGGCGCAGTACCTCGAAGCCTGCGCGCTCATCTACGAGTACTTTCCCGACGCCGCGATCACGACGGACATCATCGTCGGGTTCCCGACGGAGACGGAGGAGGACTTCCTTGCCTCGCTCTCCATTATAGAGGAGGCGGGGCTGGCGCGCGTGCACGCCTTTCCCTATTCGCGGCGGGAGGGGACGAACGCCGCAAAGCTTCCAGATTCTTCTGCGTCCGTCAAAAAGGAGCGCATGGGGCGCATGCTCGCCGCGGCGCAGGCGGCGGAAGAGCGCTACCTTGCACGCTTTCTCGGGCGCACGCTCACGGCGCTCTTCGAGGAGGAGGGCGGCTACACACAAAACTATATCCGCGTCTATGCAGACGGCGCGCGGGAGGGGGGCATGTACGAGGTGCGGCTCCTCTCGCGCGAGAAAGACGGCTGCCGCGCGGAGATCATTCGTGAAATTCAGGAGGAAATATAATCATGGAAAACTGCGTATTCTGCAAGATCGTCGCGGGGGAGATCCCTTCCGCGAAAGTGTACGAAGATGAGGAGATGCTCGTTTTTAAAGACATCGAACCCAAGGCAAAGATCCACCTTCTCTGCGTCCCGAAGGAGCACTTTGCAACGCTCGCCGAATTGACGCCCGCGCGCACCGCGCTCGTCGGGCGCATGCTCGAAAAGATCGCCGCGCACAAAGACGCGTGGGGGCTTGCCGAGGGGTACCGCCTCGTCGTCAATCAGGGCGAAAACGCGGGTCAGACGGTGCACCATCTGCATATCCATGTTCTGGGCGGCGAAACGCTGCCCTGGGAGTGAGCCGCGGCCAAAAATGCGCGTTCTCGGCGCAGCTGCCTGTGCGGTATAAACTGCCTGATTTCTGGCAAGAATCCTTCCGTCATTGTGCGGGAGGATTTTTTATGCGCAGAAAATACCATTGCTTTCGGGGGCTCGGTCTGATCCTTGCCGCATTTGCCGCGGGCGTTTTTTTCTACCTTCTCACCCGTTCGCCCGCTTTTTCGGGCGGAAGCGGTTACGAATTTTCGGGCAGCGCTTCCTCTTCGGCGGGGATCGTCCGTACAGAGGATCCCGTTCTCTATAAATTGTTTACGCCCGTTGCGGGAGAAAGCGTCCGCTACGAGGGCGATGTCTCCGCGGCGGTGCGGGAGGCTTTCGGCGCGCGCCTGCTCTTTACCGAAGAGGCGGGCGGCGTGGTCAATTACTACCTCTATTCCTCCAGACTTGGCGGCGGCGTTGTGCTTGGCGGTTATTTCGTCAATCTTCATATTGCGGTGAGCGCCGCGCAGACGACGGTCGGCACGCCGCTCATATTCGGCGGAGCCTGAGCGCGCCTCCTCTGAGACGGAGCAATATCCCGTCAAAAAAAACAAAAACGCAGGTATATTCCTGCGGCGGGCGGTCCATCATCTACATACAAAGTTTTCGGAGGAGCATTATGAAAGAAGAAAACACCAAAAAGAAAAAGAGTATTTACTATATCCTACTTGCCGTGGGTATTCTGCTGCTTGCGGCGGCGGTCGTTCTCACGGTGTGGTTTACGACAAACGGCAACAACAATGTGGTAGAAAATCCCCCCATCGATACGCCCGACGATTCCAACGATCCCACAGACCCGACCGATCCGACCGATCCGACCGATCCGACCGATCCAACCGATCCCGACGAACCTGACGAACCGACAGGCTCTTCCGAGCCGACGGAACCGACCTATGTGCGCCCGATCGCTGTAGAGACGTGCTCCGTGGAGTACGATGCGATCTATATCAATGAGACGACAGATTTTATTTATCGCCATAAGGCGGTCGATTTTGCGGCGGAAGCGGGGACTGAGGTCTACGCAATGGCAGACGGTACCGTTACGGCGATCAGCCTGAGCGAGGAGCTCGGCAATCTGATCACCATCGATCACGGCGAAGGACTCACCACGACGTACCGCTTTGTGGAACCTTCCGAGACGCTTGCGGTCGGCGCGGCGGTGGAGGCGAATACCGTCATCGGGACGGTAGCCGAAGCGTATGGGTCGGAGGCGGCGGACGGAACGCATCTGCACCTTGAGATCGCCGTGGACGGCAGCCCCGTCGATCCCAACGAATACCTCGATCTCACATACGACGAAAAATAACAGAGCGGCATCTGCCGCAGATCCCGTGCACAGGGCGGGCGTTCGGAATGCGGACGTCCGCTTTGCGCAAAGAAAGGGCGTCTGGGGCAAATTCCAAAGGAGAAGGAGGTTTTTATGTGGCTGAATGAGAATGCCGGCGTCGTCGTGCTGATTTTGGGGATCCTTGCGGTCGCAATGCTCGCCGTCGTGCTGTGGCTCTTATTTTCGCTGAACAGCCGTTTTGCGGCGCAGCGGCTCAAATTTACGGGTCTGTCTGCCATGGACGTGAACACCCGCGCCGTCTATGCCGCGCTCACCGTCGGGAACCGTTCCGTCAGCGAGATCGCGCTCAAAGAGATCGGGATAAAGAACGGCAACGTCGCGTTTGATCTCACGGCGCTCTATAAGCGCAAAACGGGAATGGGCGAGCGGGCGTATATCGTCATCGAACAGCGCCGTTCCATCGGATTCCGCCTTGAGCAGGAGGAGCTCGGCATGCTTTTCCCCGAAGCCGGACAGGGCGGCCGGCTGAAAACGCTGCGCCTTTATGCGCTCGATCTTACGGGAAACGTCTATGAGGGGCGCATCCCTGCGGTGAAGAAAATGCTCGCTTCGCTCTCTTCCGGCGGTGCAGCTTTCAAAAAACCTGCCGCTCCCGCCATTCCTCAGCCGCCCGTGCGGGAGCCGGAAGTTCCGCGCGCGCCCGCGTCCGAGCCGCTGCCCGAGGAGGGGGAGAGGGAGTATTCCGCAGCGCCCGCCGGGGAGATCCCGTACGATCTCTCTTCAAAAGACTGATAAAACTTTGTTATAATATCTGACGATTGAATCAGGCGCCCGCCGTGTAAAACGACGGGCGCTTGGTATTTGCTTGTCGTTTTCGGCATGCGAAGAAGTTTTCTCCGCATATGGAGCGGACAAGGCGCATAGGATAAACTGCCGACGGGCGTCGGCAGGAGGATCGATATGCGGAAGATCGTTTGTTTCGGGCTCAGCGCCGCCATGCTTGCGGGCGCATTCACGTTTACGGCGTGCGCGCCTGCGCGGCAGCGCAATTCATATACGATCGCGGCGGAATATTTCCCCGAAGAACAGCGGCTGGAAGCCGTAATGACGGCGGAGATCGTGAATACGAGCGACACCGCCTGGGAGACGCTGAAATTTCAGCTCTGGCCGAACGCCTACCGCGAGGGCGCCGCATATGCGCCGGTCTCCTCGCTCTATGCGCCCGCTGCCTACTACAACGGCGCAAGCTGGGGGAATATCGAGGTGTCTTCGGTGGAGGGAGCCGCTGCGTTCCGTGTGGCGGGCGCGGACGAAAATATTCTCGAAGCGGAACTTGGCGAAGCGCTCTATCCCGATGAGCACGTCACGCTGACGATGAATTTTTCCGTCTCTCTTGCCGAGGTGAACCATCGACTCGGGGTCGGAGAACACGCGGTCAATCTGGCAAACTTTTATCCTGTTCTCTGCGTGTGGGATAACGGCTTCTGCGAATACGTATATTCCTCGAACGGCGACCCGTTTGTGAGCGAATGCGCCGATTACGATGTCTCGCTCACGGTGCCGGATACCTATACGGTCGCCCATACGGGAACATGCGAGCGAACGCTCTCAAACGGAAAGGCGGTGCACCATGTCCGCGCAGAGAACGTCCGCGACGTCGCCTTCGTGCTCAGCGAGGAGTTCCGCCTTGCCGAAACGTCGGCGGGGGAGATCCCCGTATCCTACTATTATCTGGACGACGAAAATGCGGAAACGACGCTTGCCTGTGCCGCGGAGAGCCTCGCCTATTTTGCAGAGACGTTCGGGGAATATGCTTACGGAAGTTATACAATCGTCCAGACGGATTTCCCTTACGGCGGAATGGAGTATCCGATGCTCTCCATGATCGCGTCCGATCTCCGCGAGGAGGAGCTTCCCGTTGTCGTCGCACACGAGACGGCGCATCAGTGGTGGTATGCGTCGGTCGGGAGCAATCAGTTCGAGAACGCATGGCAGGACGAGGGGCTTGCAGAATATGCAACGGCGCTCTTTCTCGGTGCGCATCCCGATTACGGTGTGAGTTATGAAGAATGCGTAACGGCGTCCGAACAGTCGTACCGCGCCTATTTCTCCGTTTCCTCCCAGCTCACGGGGGAACAGAATACCGCCATGCAGCGCCCGCTGACCGATTTTTCAGGCGAATATGAATACCGCAATATCGCCTACGATAAGGGCGTGATCCTCTTCGACCGTCTGCGCGATACGCTCGGCGACAGTAAATTTTTCGCGGCGCTGCGCGCCTATGCGGAGGATCATGCGGGAACGATCGCCTCGCCTGCGGATCTGATCGCATGCTTTGCACGCCGCGGGGCGCATGCGGAGGGGATCTTCGAAAGTTTTCTCCAAGGGACCTGCGTCATCTGAAAGAAAGCAAATTTTTTGCGGAAAAACAGTTGCCAAACGGCTGCGGAATGGATATAATAACAGTAGACCGATACGGTCGGAGGAGCCAGACATGGACGCTGCGCCAAACAACCGATGTGCTTCGAACATGTATGTCACCCGTGTGATCTGATCATAACGCACTTTCCCGCATAGGGCGAAAGGGAGCGGATGGGCGCACGGTGATTTTTTCCGTGCGTTTTTTCATGCTCGCGCGAGAGCGGCGGAGTATTGAAATCCGCACAAAGAGCCAACTTGCGAAGAGAGGAAGTGCCTATGCTGAAATTTTTCAAGACTCAGGAAGATAAAAAGCTTGAGCGGATCCAGGCGTTTGAAGAGGGGTGCTGGGTAGATCTCGTCAATCCGACGGACGACGAGGTCGAGGATGCCTGTCTGCTTACGGGCGTGCCCGAAGAGATGCTGAAAGCTGCGCTCGACGAAGAGGAGACCGCGCGTGCCGAATGGGACGAGGGCTCGTTCCTCTGCCTTCTGGATACGCCGACCATCACCGATACCGACGAAGGCGATACTTACGAGACCATCCCGCTTGCGCTCATCTACAACAGCAAGTGCCTTGTGACCGTTTCGCTGCGCGGCAATCCCGTGCTGGGCGACTTTATCAGCCGCCGCGTTACGGTGGATACCTCCAAGCCCGTGCATTTTATCCTCACGTTCATGATGGGGAATGCCAAGCGCTTTCTCTCCCATCTCCGCCAGCTCGATAAAAAATCGCTGCGCGTACAGGCGGAACTGCACCGCTCCATGAAGAATAAGGAGCTTATCCAGCTCCTGGAGATCGAGAACTCTCTCGTTTATTTCTCCACGTCGCTGAGCGCAAACATCAACGTCTACAATAAGCTGGAACGCCTGCCCACGGTCACGGGCAACGAAGATTATAAAGATCTGTTTGACGACGTCGTCATCGAAACGCGCCAGGCAATGGAGATGTGTAACATCTACCGCGATATTCTCTCCGGTACGATGGACGCGTATGCGTCGGTCATCTCCAACAACGTGAATATCGTCATGAAACTTTTAACGGTGCTCACGCTGATCATCTCCATCCCTACGCTGATCGCAAGCCTGTGGGGCATGAATGTGCCCGTCCCCTTTGAAGATCTTTCGTGGGGGTTCTGGGTCGTGATCGGTATCAGTATCGTGATCACGTCTTTCGTCTCTTATTTCATCATCCGTTCCAGCAACTCCATCCGCATCAAAACGCCCCGCCAGCTCAAACGCCGCAAGAGCCGCAGCGGGCGCAGCGGACACGAGGAAAATTAGATCTGTATGCTGCGGCGCCTGAAAACGGCGCAGCTGTTTGCGTGGAGGTGAGGCGTTTATGCCTGTTTTACAGTACGTTTGCCCTCAGTGCGGCAAACGGTTCGAAGAACTTGTGAAAAAATACGATGAAGCCGTCGTCTGCCCCGCCTGCGGAGCGGAAGCGTCCCGCGAATGGGCGGGCGAAATGTTCTCCGCCACGGGCAGACCCGTCAAAAAATGCACGGGCAACTGCAAGACGTGCGGCGGCTGCAAATGAACGGATCCCGCTTTTTTCGCGGGATTTTTGTTTGCTTTCCGCACGCATGTATACGCACGCATGCGTATGCGCATACTATATATAGTATATAGGGAGCACACTGCTGCGTACGGGAAAATTTTCCGAAAAATATTCCGAAAAAAGTCGTAAAATTTCTCAAAAAATGCTTGACGAAAAATTCAACGTGTGCTAATATATGTAAGCTGTCTCGCAAGACAGCTTGCTTTTTCCCTGAAAAAGCCCCTGCCGCAGCAGGGAAGTCGCAGATTGACAACTGTATAGCAAGAAAAGAAAAGTACGTAAGGCAAAGAGAAATTCTAAAAGCGTACAAGAGATTGTACGCGCCGGTTAATACAATTTAGCGTAAGGACGAGAAGTCGGACTCTGGAATTGTGGAATCGGCCGAGTAAAAGTCATAGAATTTTTGTTTACGAAGAGACGAGTAG
>CALVLR010000113.1 GCA_944340685.1 uncultured Clostridia bacterium
TGAGCTACACCGGCAAGGTGGTGCCTTGGGGCGGAATCGAACCACCGACAGACGGATTTTCAGTCCGTTGCTCTACCAACTGAGCTACCAAGGCAGGTTGCCTTTTTCAAGGCACGAGCCTCACTCAATGAGTGTGGCTCAGAGAAAAAAAGTGGCGACCCAAAACGGGCTCGAACCGTCGACCTCCAGCGTGACAGGCTGGCGCTCTAACCAACTGAGCTATTGGGCCGTGTAGCGGCATTGCATTGCCGCAGTCGCCTTGCAGGCGGCTTATTTTGGTGGGCCTTCACGGATTCGAACCGCGGACCAATCGGTTATGAGCCGACAGCTCTGACCACTGAGCTAAAGGCCCGCGCTTTGGAAAGACCGCAACCGCAATGCTTGAATATCATAGTATAATCTCGGGTAAAAGTCAAGTGTTTTTGCTCAAATTCTGCAATTTTTTTCGACAACTTTTTTCAGCTCTTTTTCGTGCATATTTCTCAGGATATGACAGGATTCGCCGTGCGCTGTCCGTTATAATGACAGAGAAAGTTTGAAAACGGAGGAACGTATGAAGACGCAGGCAAGCCGCAGGGGAGATAGCCTCTGCATCTATCTTTCGGGCGAGCTGGATGAACATTCGGTGACGGAAGCGCGTGCCGAGACAGACGCGATCATCGATGAAAATACAAGCTGTTCCGCAGCCGTGTTCAATCTCGCGGGAGTAAAATTTATGGATTCCACGGGGATCGGGTTTCTGATCGGCCGATATAAGCGGCTGCAAAAATACGGCATGGGAATGTATTTGGAAAATCCGAATGCCGGAGCGGACAAAATCCTTGCACTCAGCGGCGTTTATTCGCTCATGCCCAAAATATAGAGGAACATTATGAATGAAATGCAATTAAAATTTTTATCCCGTTCGGAAAACGAAGTGTTTGCGCGCAATGTGGTCGCAGCGTTCATGCTGCCGCTCAATCCCACGCTTTCCGATCTTTCCGACGTAAAGACCGCTGTCTCCGAGGCGGTCACAAACTGCATTGTGCACGGCTACCGCAATGCGGAGGGCTGGATCACCGTCCGCTGCACGATCGAAGGCGAAAAATTACATATCGAAGTTTCCGACGGCGGACGAGGGATAGAGGACCTTGAAAAGGCGCTCACACCCTTTTATACCACGCTGCCGGAAGAGGAGCGCTCGGGGATGGGATTTACCATTATGCAGACGTTTATGTCAGAGTTTTCCGTTCGCTCTGAGAAAGGAAAAGGCACAACGGTGACCATGTGCAAGGACTTCGGCGCAAGGACGCTTTCCGATGCTGGGTGAAGAGGAGACGCTTCGGCTCATCCGCTGCGCCAAGGCGGGAGATCAGGCCGCAAAGGAGCGGCTTCTGGAGCACAATGTATCGCTTGTAAAGAGCATTTTAAGGCGCTATCTGGGCAAAGGTGTGGAATATGACGACCTCTATCAGCTTGCCTGCATGGGGTTTTTAAAGGCGATCGCAGGCTTCGACGAGAGCTTCGGCGTGCGATTTTCCACCTATGCCGTGCCGATGATCGCGGGGGAGATCAAGCGATTCCTGCGCGACGACGGGAGCGTAAAGGTCTCGCGCGTACTCAAAAAAACGGCGCGCGACCTCAACGAATATATTGAGCGGCGGGTGTCGGAGCGCGGCGAACAGCCCACCGTAAAGGAGCTTGCCGCGGCGTTCCGGATGGAGGAAGGCGAGGTCGTTCTCGCGCTCGGAGCTTCCCGCATGCCTGTTTCGCTGGATGAAAGCGGAGACTACAAGGATGAGAAGTCTGTTCCGCTCGCCGAGAGGCTGCCCGCCAAAGACGATCAGGACGATATGATCGAGCACATGATCCTGAAAGAATCCATCGAAAAACTTCCCGAGCGGGAGAAGAAGATCGTCTTTCTGCGGTATTTCCGCGACATGACGCAGAGCGAAGTCGCGCGGCGCATCGGCGTTTCGCAGGTTCAGATCTCACGGATCGAGAGCAAGATCATGCAAAAATTCAAAGAAGAACTTTCTTAAACGCAACGGGAAACGCGCCGCGGCATATGCCGCGGCGCGTTTCCCAAATATCCTTCATCTATATCAATATGAGTAGGCGTATACGATCGTGACGAAGCAGCCGTCTTCGAGCGAAAAAGTTATCAGACAGGAGACCGGCCTTTCGTTTTCGAGGCGGACCGTTGCGGTGACGTCTGCAAACGAAGCAGCCTGTTCGCTTTCAAAGAATGCAGCCGGGTCGTCCGCCCGCCACAGGACGGTATCGCCGTCTGTCTCTGCATTTGCCGCGGACGCGTCGAAGGGGAGTGCTGCCGCAAGCTCAAAGTCTGCTTCGGTAACGGCAGCCGTCGTCGTGACGGTCTCGTACATCGACTCGTTTAAAATTTCCGAGGAGAGCGTCGTCAGCGCATGTGTAAGCTGTGCGCCGCTCTCGTCGCGCTCGTAGATCGCAGATCCCTCGGCGAGCATGAACTCTCCGGCGGAGAGCGTCGTTGTACAGACGACTTTCGAGGCTTCGTTGGTGCGCTGCAGGAAATCCTGCATGGACGGTTCGTCGGCTGTGCTGCCGCCGGCACAGGCGGAAAATACAGCTGTGAAAGCAGCGAAAAGAAACATGGAAAATAATTTGAGTTTTTTCATCGTTTGTCTCCGTCAATCAAATTTTCTGGCATAAAAGGCAATGGCGACCGCGGCAGCAGCTGCCGCAGCTGTCACGGCGAGGATCGCGTCGTCCGGCGAGACCGCCCTGCGCGTCTGTGTAAAGGTGTTCTTGGTTTCATCCGCATAGGTTGCCCATGCTTCCGCAGCCTGGTTGTAGAGTTCTGCAAACCTCTCATTTTGCAGTGCACGGGTAAGATCTTCTGCCGGCATATTCAGGAGAACATCGCGGATCTCAAGAAGAGCGGAGAAGCGCTCTTCGGCGTCGGCGCCTTCCATGCGTTCGAGCAGGGCGGAAAGTTCGGCGATGATTTCGGAAAAGTTTTCGGCGACGGTGAAGGTGACTGCCGCCTCGCCGCAGTAGTTATCATCCTCCACGATGACCCTTACCGTATATAAGCCTGCTTCATTCAGGTCCTCAGAAGTAATCATTTCGAGATTTGTCGAAATATTATCGTGTTCCAAAATATAAGAAAATTTAACATTATAATCGGAAATACTGGCTGAAATGTCCGTGTTTTCGTCTATAAGTAAAGTTTCATTTTCCTTAACTCCATTTATTTCGATATAATCCGAAATATCATATTTTACCACAGTTATCTCAAATTGCGTAATCGTATCTGCGGAGAAGGTGTATTCTTCGCTGTGAGCGGCGCTGATACAGAGAAGATACGTCCCCGCAAGGAGAATTTTATCGGCGGGAGTGCCGTCCTCGTGCAAGATCTCTACCGTAAAGCATTCGGCGCTTGCGCTGGGCAGCAGACCATTCAGGTGTGTTTTCCAGTCAAACGGGTGGATCTCTGTTCCCGTATATATAAATTGTGTTTCAAACGCCTGAATGTCGAGCACCTGCGCTTCTGCGGTCAGCGAGCCTTCCTGCGTTTCGATCGTATATCCTTCCGCGGCGGCTTCGATCGCGATCGTATGCTGACCGCCTTTCCAAAGCGATGAGAAATTCTCTTCGGTGAGTGTTTCGCCGTCGATGAGAACGGACAAACGGACGTCAAGTTGGGTGTTTTCTGCAAGCGTGCCCGACGAAACGGTATATTTCAGCGCGGCGCAGACATCTTCCCATGTCGCGTCGCTCCGAAGACTTGCGTTGCACGCCGCGATGGTCAGCGGGCGGGCCTGAACGGTGAGCGTTCCGTTGATCCATGTGACTGCGTAATTTTCTGCCGCGTCTCCGCTGACCGTTCCGGTAATGGGATATTTCCCCGGTTTACAGTCGGCCTCGGCGGTCAGGACGACGGTAAGCTCATCGCATAGTGTCCCTTGCGTCAGCGTATAGGTAAGTTTGGGAAGCTGGTCGCCGTAAAGCACGCTTGCGTCGGAAATAGTAAATGTTACTGGCCGCGGCGTGATCGTGTATGTGCCGCTCAGGACGGTGATCTCATACCGCTCATCGTCGGCGGCCGCCACGATCTTATATGTCCCGACGGCAGTGCCGCTCTCCTTGCTCAGGGTCACGCGGAAATCGGAGCCGACTTCGCCTTCGATCGTATAGGAGAGGGGCAGGATCGGGTCGCCGTAGACGGATGTCTTGTCTGCGACCCTCACGGTCACGCTCGGTTTTTCGGCATATCCCCGCCAAACGATCTGATAGGGAACTCCCCGAAATTCCGCTTCGAAAGTGCCCGTTACAAGGAGCGCTCCGTTTTCCGTCATAAAATTGTCTTCGGAAAGGGCGATTCTTTGCGTAACGGAGGAGCCGTCCGCATGGTACAGCGTCAGTTCGGCGTGATCGGAGAGACTGCCGACAGTGCCCACGGCGATGTTTGTGACGATCTCCGCGGCAAAATCGGCGTTCAACTTATCGGAGAGATAGGCAAGTTCTGCTTCGGTCCGATTTTCTCTCAGCGAGAGATAGCGCTCGTACAGCTTTGCGGCGGCGTTCGGGATGTCCGTCTGTCTGGCAAGCGCGGCTTCGTCGGAGGAGTACTGCGCTATTTCCTGCGTAAACACAGAGAGCCGGACGGAGGCGCTGAACCCGTACGACGCATTCCCAATGGTGCTTTCATATACATATGTATCCGCCTGTTCAGTATGGGAAAGCAGGATCGTCTCCTTCGTCCCGTCTGTATAGTACACGTCGGCGCAGAGCAGGAAGTCCTGTTTGATCGCCCCGTCTTCGTCATAGATGCGTTCATAGATGTTCTGCGGGGAGAGCTCCATATGCTCGATCTGCGGGCGGACGCTCACGGTAAGAGAGAAGGTGTATGGTACATAGCCCTCTTTATATAAGGTAAAGACGAGCGCCGTCTCCTCATCCGAGGCGGAAAACGTATAGGAATATACGCCGTCCGCTGCCGAAAGTTCTTCTTCCGCCGTGCCCGACTTCACCGTACATATCTCGCCGACGTCGGGCGCGGCGAATTGCAAAGTGATCTCGTTCCCGTCCGTCAGCACGGCGTGTTCGCCTGCCGAAAAGCTCTGCTGCATCTGCGTTCCTTCGTGCGTTTCCCATAGCAATGTGCCGCCCGCAGGCATGCGTGGAAGTTCCTCGATGAAGCTGACTTCTACCACGAGGTCTTCCGTCATGACTGTTTCAAAACTCGTACCTGCGTGAGGATTTCCGTTTACGGTGACGCTCCCCAGACGGCAGTTTACCTGCGATTCGCCGTCGATGGAAGAGACGCATGATCCCGCTTCAAACGCGAGGGAGACGGGGGTTCCGTAGTCATATTGGACGTAGGTATCGGGCGCGATCACCGTACCTGTCTGATCGAGCACGCTTCCGCGGGAATCGTCGTAGCGCACAAGGAGCTGAACCGGTTTGTTTTCGGCGAGCGTAACGGTCGCCGTCCCTTCGCCCGCGTAAGAAAATACCGCCGCGTGGAACTCTCCTTCCGCGGCGGGAATGATAACGTTTTCTCCGCTCTGAAGCTGTGCTGTCTCTCCGTCTAAGCAGACGGTCATACTGCCTGCCGTGGTATAGACGCCGGCGCGCATCTGTTCCTCTCCGCCGGAGAGAATGGTCAGTTCGCCCGCGCCCCGTCCGGCGGTGAACGTATCCTCGCGGACTTCCCATCCGTCGGCGCTGTACCATACGTTTTCGCCAAGTTCCTGTACGACGCGCACATGCAGCGTTTCCGTGACCATTGCGCCGCCGTGATCGGAATAGCTGAACTGAATATCAAAGTTTCCGGACTGCGTTCCGAAATCAAACCCGTATAATCCGCTGTTTTCGTCCCGTATGAGCGTATAGGGCTGTCCGCCTACGGCTGCGGAATAGCCCGAGAGGTTGGCAAGCTGTTCCGTATTCTGACAGCGAAAAACGTAGCTGTGCGTATCGTCCAGAACATAGTACGTTTCCTCGTGCTGTGTGACGAACGCATAGGGGTTCGACTCTGCGAGCGTACCGTCGATCCACAGAAGACCGAAGAGGGAAGAAAACGTCGTCTGTGCGTCTGCATGCCGCCTTGATGTGTTTGCCGAAAGCATTGCCAAGGCAAGGAAAAGTGCCAAAAGCAAAAAAACGGGCAATGCGATCCGGCATAAACGGTGTTTCATTGGTAATACCTCCTGCAAAAAGTCGTTATTCAGTATAATAAACTGCAAGGGGTTTGTCAAATAAGAAGTTTAACTTTTGTGTGAAATTTTACGAGTTGCGTCGTTTCGCCATGCGGGAACGTCATAAAACGGCATAATCGGGCATAATTCGGCATATGATTTATCGTTGCGGCAGGGCTGCAATGGGGGGAATATGTCGGAAACGGAGTGGAATTCGATTGCGGAGCGCGCTGCGGAAGAGGCGCGGTATATCTTACAGACGGGCTGCACCGTCCGCGCCTGCGCCGCATATTTTCATATCAGCAAATCAACGGTACATAAAGATGTTTCTCAGCGCCTGCGGGCAAGCGATCCCGCGCTCTGGAGCGCCGCGCAGAAGGTGCTCAGTCGCAATCTCTGCGAGCGGCATTTGCGCGGCGGAGACGCCACGCGGCGCATGTATGAGCGGCGGCGCGCGCATTGCGGCAGGGAATAAAGGCGCGGGTTCGGACCGCTTGGATGTAATGCGGCTTACTTATCAAGGAAATTCAATTGTTTTGTTTGTGTCACATATCTTTATGGACACTTTCTTACAGGAATAGAAAGGAATTGCTTTAATTGATACTATTTTTATCATTTTCCGCTTTCTGGTTTAATTCATTTATGCAATCAAGGTATGCTTGCTCTACTTCGGAGAGCGTTCGTGCCTGATATTTTTTATATTCCGATTTAGCTTTATCTATTGCCTGTTCGTGACTGACAGTTCCTGCTCCGACAAGTAGTTTTTCACCGCTCAT
>CALVLR010000114.1 GCA_944340685.1 uncultured Clostridia bacterium
CTCGCCCTCGTCGATCGTCTTGCGGAGGGACTTGTAGACCTCTTTGGGCAGCGAGTTCTTCATGACTTCGTCGGTAAAGACGTTGCTGCCGAACAGTTCGGTGACTTTCATATCTGCTCTCCTTATACTCCTTTCAAAATCCTGCCCTTTGCCGCTGTATGCGGACAAATGTCATTTGTTTTGATTACGCTACAATTATATGATTTTTCCACCTTCAAGTCAAACGTTTGCCCCATCGTTTTGCTTTTTTCGGATTTTTCAATCTTTATGTTTTCCATAAGCGGAAATTATAAAATCGAGGTAAAATCCCCTGCGCTCCCCTGGTTTTTATAATAGCTGATCGTACGCGCGCGGGCGCGCGGGAGAAGCATGAACGGCAGAAGCGTCCGCACAAAAAAACGCGCCGCTCGGAAAAAGCGGCGCGCCCTTTGCTGGTTATTCCTCTTTCACAACGGCGATGTGTACGTCGTCGAGCTGTTTCTGCTCCACGGGCGAGGGCGCGTTCATCAGAAGATCGCGCGCCTTGGCGTTCATCGGGAAGGCGATGACCTCGCGGATATTCACCGTATCCGAGATGAGCATGACCATTCTGTCCACCCCGGGCGCAACGCCCGCGTGCGGCGGCGCGCCGTACTCGAAGGCGTGATAGAGCGCGGGGAACTTTTTCACCACGTCCTCTTTGCCCAGCCCCACGAGCGAGAACGCCTTGACCATGATCTCGGGATCGTGGTTTCTGACGGCGCCGGAGGAAAGCTCCACACCGTTGCAGACGATGTCGTACTGATAGGCGAGCACTTCCAGGGGATCCTGCTCTTCGAGCGCCTTCATCCCGCCCTGCGGCATGGAGAAGGGATTGTGGCAGAATTCGAGCTGACCGCTCTCCTCCCCGATCTCGTACATGGGGAAATCGACGATCCAGCAGAAGCGGTATACATTCTTCTCAAGCAGCCCGAGCGCATTGCCGAGCATGGTGCGGAGCACGCCCGCGCGCTTCTGCGCGAGCGGCAGTTTCTCTTCGGCAAGCAGGGCGACGAAACCGCCCGCTTCCACGGAGAGCCGCTCTTTGAGCGCGTCGGCACGGTCCGCGACAAACTTTGCGATCCCGCCCGCGGGCATGCCTGCCTCGTCGAGCTTGAACCAGTACATGGCGCCGCCCTCCGTCTTGATTTTGAACTCCTCGGCGAGCTTATCGATCTGTTTTCTGGGCACGCTCACGCCGTTTACAGCGATCGCCTTGACGGTTTTTCCCTGTACCATGTCGAAGCCGCAGCCCTGCATGAGGTCGGTGACGTCGCGGATGACGAGCGGGTTTCTGAGGTCGGGTTTATCCGTACCGTACTGCTCAAGTGCGTCGCGGTAGGCGATGCGGCGGAAGGGCGGCTTGTCCGCCTCCCATCCCGAGAATTTGGCGAACACGGGCGGAAGCACCGATTCAAGCACAGCGAACACATCTTCCTGCGTGGCGAACGCCATCTCGATATCCAGCTGATAGAACTCGCCGGGCGAACGATCGGCGCGGGCATCTTCGTCGCGGTAGCAGGGCGCGATCTGGAAATATTTATCGAACCCGGAGCACATTAAAAGCTGCTTGTACTGCTGCGGCGCCTGCGGGAGCGCATAGAATTCCCCCGGATAGAGGCGGCTGGGAACAATGTAATCGCGCGCGCCCTCGGGCGAGGAACTCGTGAGAATGGGCGTAGAAATTTCCAGGAAGCCCTGCTCCGTCATGAGGCGGCGAAGTTCTGCAATGATCTGCGCGCGGAGGATGATCTTTTCCTTGACGGCGGGATTTCTCAGATCGAGGAAGCGGTAGCGAAGACGCACGTCCTCCCCCGCTTCGGTGGAACGGTTGACCTCGAAGGGCAGCGCCTGCGTAGTGCGCCTGCCAAGCACTTCCACCTTTTCGGGCACGATCTCGATGAGCCCCGTGGGAAGTTTTTCGTTGGGCGAGGAGCGCAGGACGACAGTCCCCTCCACGCGCACGGTGGACTCGGTGGGGATCTCGCGGAGCTGCGTGAGACACGGCTCCTCCGTTGCGACCACCTGCGTGACGCCGTAGTAGTCGCGGATGACGGCAAACAAGAGCCCGCCCTTATCGCGCTTGCTGTCCAGCCAGCCGCAGATGGCGACCTTCTTGCCTTCGTCCTCTTTTCTCAGTTGATTGCAGTTGTGCGTTCTGTATGCCATATATATTCCTTTTGCAAATATTGTTCTTCCCAAATTATATCGTTC
Source organism: uncultured Clostridia bacterium (assembly GCA_944340685.1). Taxonomy (GTDB): domain Bacteria; phylum Bacillota; class Clostridia; order Christensenellales; family Borkfalkiaceae; genus Gallimonas. The sequence continues at coordinate 2,233 of CALVLR010000114.1, forward strand.
GCCCGTGCAAAAGTCAACAAAAAACGAGCAAGCGATCAGCCTTTTTCAAAGCTGTCCAGCCACGCCCACGCGAGCGCGCGGGAAGGAAATACAAAATACGGTTTTTTGCTCTCTTCGAGGGCTCTTGGGGAAAACGTGAATGCGGCGATGCTATACTGTTGCCATCTATCGCCGCAGAGAGAAAACACGCGGTCAGCCGCAGGCGCGCCCGCGGGTTGTCTCTCAAAATCACGAAGATTTTTCCCGTCAGTTCGGGAAAAATCTGTGAGTCTCTTATCTGACTATCACCAGCCTCTTTTTCGCCCGCGTGACCGCCGTATACAGCCACTCCCGCCCGTTTTCAAAGCAGCCCGATTCATCGATGACGACAACAAAGTCGTACTCCGACCCCTGCGCCTTGTGGCAGGTGACGGCATAGGCAAATTCAAAGCGGCATATGGTATCCTCGCGGCGCACCTTGAAGCGGCGGAGCATCTCACGGTTGCCCTCGTGCACGAGGATGCCGTTCGTAAGAAGACAGGCGCGGTTGCCGTAGCTGTGGTAGTACTGCCCGCGCACAAAGATGCCCGTATCGAAGGGCAGATCTTCCACGCGGTCCGCAAGAAAGTCGGGCTGAAAATCGAGCTGGCCAAGCCCGTCGAGCTGCTCGCGGACATGGCAGCACCTTCCGATGATGCCGTTGACGAGGTGGAAATCCCCTTTTTCATCGAGCGGCTTGCTCCAATCGTTGAGCGTGCAGATGATCTTTTCCCCCTCCTGCGGCAAAACATGGTCGGGAGAAATCCCGTGAAAGGCGCGCACATCGCGGTTGACGAGCGCCCGCGTGCGGTTGGTGCCGACGATGATCTGATCCGCCTCGCAGAACAGTTTGCGCCGCAAGGCCACATCGAGCGCGCGGCGGGGAATGACGGAGACGCATCCGTCCTCCCCGTAGGCGGGCCGCTCCCCCGCCCGCACGCGCGCGGCGAGCCGCACGATGGGATTGTCGCGCTCCTGCCGCACGATCTCGCGGAGGGTGATGACGGGCGCGGACAGCAGCGTATTGCTGCCGCCCACGGGCGGAAGCTGCGCGGGATCGCCGCAGCACAGGCACTTGATGCCGAACGAGAGGAGATCGCGCAGTACGTCGTCGGAGACCATACTCGTCTCGTCGAGCACGATGAGCTTGATCCTGGAGTCGAGGTACTCCCGCTTGGTGAAGCGCAAAAACTGCTCGGAGATGACCTCGCCGTTCTCGTCGACTTCGATATCCTCCTCGCGCGTATAAATGAGACTGTGTACCGTGGTCGCGGGAACGCCGCCCTGAATGAGCACCGACGCCGCCTTTCCCGTGGGTGCGACGAACGCCGCGCTCTCCCCCGCCACAAGCCCGAGCGAGCGCACAACGTAGTCGATGAGAAAGGTCTTGCCCGTTCCGGCATAGCCGCACAGCACAAAGATCTGCGTATTCAGATGAAGATACCACGCCTCGATGAGCGCCGCTGCCTCCTGCTGGTCGGCGGTGAGCGTGGGTTGTTTCGTCTCCATATGCAGCAGTATAGCATACTCCTTTGAAAAAGGCAAACAGATGTTTGAGATTTACGGAAAATCTTTTCGCAAAGCGGCAATTCCCGCGGGGCGGAATTTTCATTCGCCGCCCGTGATTTCTTGCATAATCGTGTAAATTATGATAAAATAAAAGGCGGTATTCAAATTACCGATCTCAGGAGCAGACAATATGTATCAGGCAAAACTCGATTTGGTGCGCACCGAGCGGGCGATCAAGATGGTGAAAGACCTCTTTGAGGCGCGCCTCGCAGAAACGCTCAATTTAACGCGCATCAGCGCGCCCCTCTTTGTGGCGCAGGGCAGCGGGCTCAACGACAATCTGAACGGCGTGGAGCGCCCCGTCTCCTTCGACGTCAAAGCAACGGGCGGCAGGGCGGAAGTCGTGCACTCGCTCGCGAAATGGAAGCGCTATGCGCTCGCGAAATACCGCTTCGGACCGCGCTTTGGCATGTACTGTGATATGAACGCCATCCGCCGCGACGAAGAAATGGACGCGCTGCACTCCATCTATGTCGACCAATGGGATTGGGAGGTCGTCATCCTCCGTGAGGACAGAACGCGGGAATTCCTTGAAAAGACGGTGAAGAAGATCTATGCCGCCATGCAGGCGACCGCCGAGGCGGTCTGCGCGGCGTTCCCGGAACTGGACAATTATTTTCCCGAAGACATCTGCTTTGTGACCACACAGGAACTGGAAGATATGTACCCCGCGCTCACGCCCAAAGAGCGTGAACACGCCTATGTGAAGGAGCACGGCGCGGCGTTCATCATGTGTATCGGCGGGAAGCTCCGTTCGGGACAAAAACACGACGGACGCTCTCCGGACTACGACGACTGGAACCTCAACGGCGACATCGTGGTGTACTATCCGCCCCTTGACTGCGCATTCGAGCTTTCCTCCATGGGCATCCGCGTGGACGAGAAGAGCCTTGTCTCCCAGCTCGAGGCGGAAAACTGCCTCGACCGCCTCGCACTCCCCTTCCACAAGGCACTCGCCGCAGGTGAGCTGCCGCTCACGATGGGCGGCGGCATCGGACAGTCGCGGCTGTGCATGTTCCTTCTGAACAAGGTGCATGTGGGCGAGGTGCAGGTCTCGGTGTGGGACGAGAAGACGGAAGCCTATTGCAAAGAACACGGCATCGTACTCATGTAACTATGCCGCAAATTCGGCATACAGGAGTTTTCCGCAGAGAATGAGCCGCACGCACAGCGTTCCCTCCTCCAACGGGAAGGTTCGTTTATGCTTCCCCGAGAAGAAGGTGATCCGCCCCTCCTCGATCTCCGCCTCGTACGAGAGCGCAAACCCGCCCTCCCCGCCGGTAAGATCTCTCCATTGCAGCGCGGCCTCGTCGCCGTATTCGAGCGTGAGCCGGATATATTCGTAATCCCCAAGCAGATCGCGCCCCGCATAGGTGAGTTTTTCGCATTCATACTCGCCCGTATACGGGCGGGAAAGTTCGCGGAGCGTACTCATTTCCGAAACCGAACAGCCGCAGAGAATCGTTGCCGCCAGAAGAAGCGGCGCAAGACAGACAAGTACCTTTCGCATAACGGCAGTATTTGCAGAACGTACGCAATTTTTCATGAGAGGGCAAAAGCATGACGTTTGATTTTGAGCTCGTGGGCAAGATCGGCTCGATGGCGCTCATCGACCGCGAGGACGGCATCATCGACTATACCCGCGTTGCGCGCATCTCGCGCGAACTGCGCCCCGGGTACATCTGGGTGACGAGCGGCGCGACGGAGATCGAGCGGCTCGACTATATCCAGCGCACGGGCAGGGAGATCGCGGGCGAACACGCAAAAACGGACTACGCCGCACAGGGGCAGGCGATCCTCATGCAGACGTACCGCCAGTTTGTGGACCCCTGTTATTCGGTGCGGCAGGTCCTCGTAGAACACCACCACTTCAACGACGAAAAAAAGAGCGAGCACATCAAGGGGCTGCTCCTTCGCTGCCGCGAACAGAACGCCATTCCCATCGTCAATTACAACGACGCGGTCTCCTCCGAGGAGAACAGGCGGCTGGAGATCATGGCGCTCGCACACGGAAACAGGCGCGTCTTTGAATGCGTGGACAACGACGAGACCGCCGCGCGCATCGCCTGCCTCGTGCATGCAAAGACGCTCGTTATTTTGACGAGCGTGGACGGCATCTACACCGACCCCGACGACAGCGCGACGCTCGTCAAGTCCATCTCGGGCAAAGACGCATACGAACTTGTGGAAAATATTGAACTGCATAAGCGCTATTGCGAGGGCGCGTCCCGCGCGGGCGCAAACGGCGCGAAGGCGAAACTCGAATATGTGAAGGACGCCGCCGCACAGGGCACCACCGTGTACATCGCCCATGCCCGCCACACCATCGCTGCCATCCTCAGCGGCGAAGTC
>CALVLR010000115.1 GCA_944340685.1 uncultured Clostridia bacterium
GGCGCATTGCAGTATGGCGATACGGACGGCGGCGCATTGCAGTATGGCGATACGGACGGCGGCGCATTGCAGTATGGCGACGCAGACAACGCCATATTGCAGAGCGGGATCCGTGAGAATGACGAGACGGCGTGCGGCGGCACGGAGAACAATGATTTGCAGAACGACTGTTCCGACGCCCGCTCGGAGCTCGCGTCCGAACTTGCGGTTGCGTCAGCGCCTGACGCGTCGGCAGAAGAGGCGCTCATGCTCCTGAAGCGCATGCGGCGCACATTGGGAAACGTGCTCTCGTTCCTGCTGGCTGCTGCCGCGGTCATCTTATGTTTTTTCTCCGTCCTCTGCGGCATGGTCGTTTTTTCGGGAAATGCCGGCGAAGAGGTTGTCAACAGCTGGGGATGGACGGTCGGTCACTTTTGTCTCTTTGTGATCCTGACGCTCGTATGCGCCGTGCTATATTTCATCGCGCGTTATCGGCTGCGGCATGAAGCCGGAGATTCCGAAGAACTGTAAACGAAAGCGCCGCGGACAGGAAGTTCCTGCCTGCGGCGCTTTTATCGCTTAGCGGAATGATGGTTATTCTTCAGCGACTTCGATGATGTCCGATGCGCCCCAACGCTTGGTGGATTCTACGGCGTTTTCGCAGTTGATCTGGGTGTCGTAGTTGGAGCTGACGCAGAGAAGGCGCTTCTGTGCGTTCAGAAGGCGGAAGATATAATCGCCCGCTTTCGTTTTGATCACGGCAAAGTTGCCTGCTTCGATGTTTTTCTTATAGGTGGAGATGCCGTTCTTTGCCCCTGCGACGGTGGAATACTCGCCGCTCACGAGCATGATCTCCCCGTTGGAAGCGCGCAGCTCAAAGTGATACGCGCCGCTGTCTGCCATACGGATGACCCATTTGCCGATGGGACCGCGCTTGGAACTGGTTTTCTTTGCGGCGGGCGCTTTTTTGGGCGCAGCCGTCGTCTTCTTGGGCGTGCTCTTTTTCTCGGGTTTTTTCATGGTCTGTTCCTCCGTAACCTTATCATCTTCAGCGGCAGCCGGCTGAGAGGGCGCCGCCGGTTCCTCCGCGGGAACTTCCTCTGCGGGAGCGGACTCTTCCGCCGGCTCCTCCGCAGGGACTTCCTCTGCGGGAGCGGACTCTTCCGCCGGCTCTTCCGCAGGAGCTTCCTCTGCGGGAGCGGGCTCTTCCGTCGGCTCCTCCGCGGGGACTTCCTCTGCGGGAGCGGGCTCTTCCGCCGGCTCCTCCGCGGGGACTTCCTCTGCGGGAACGATCACAGGCTCAGCCTCCGCTTCCGGTTCGGGATCGGGCGCAGGTTCGGGAAGAACTTCTTCCTCTGCCGGCTCTTCCTCGACGGGCTGGTCAGGTGCGAATTCTTCCGGTGCGGGTTCCTCGGCAACGTGTTCGAGTTCAGGCTCGGCGGAAGTCTCATCCGGAAGGGCGGGCGCAGGCTCTGCGGCGGCGGCCGCCGCTTCTTCTTCGCGCTTCTGCCGCTTGTACTTCACCGATAGTACGATCATCGTAATGACGAGCGCAATAATCAGCACAATGATGACCCCGAGAATGATGACGAGGACCTGATTCTCTTTGAGGTAATCGATAAAAGAGGTCTGGGCATTCAGTAATCCGATCATTTTTCTTTACTCCTTAGAATTTATTCTATTTTATCACGAAAATTCGCGCGGGTCAATACATTGACAAAACTTTTTTTATGCGATATGATAAGAATATGAGAAAAATCGCCATAATCGGGGGCGGCGCGGCAGGAATGGCATGCGCCGTGATGCTCGCCCGAAAGGGAAACGAGGTCGATATCTACGAGCGCGGAGAGCGCCTCGGCCGCAAATTATCCGCAACGGGGAACGGACAGGGGAACGTTACCAACGTCAACGTCTCGCCGCAGTATTATTTTTCGGACGAGGAAGAGAAGCTTGCCGGCGTCCTTGCGCGCTTTTCCTGGGAGGACGCCGTGCGCTTTCTCGAAAGCATGGGCGGCGTGTTCCTGCCCGATGCCCGCGGGCGGGTGTACCCTGCCGGCCGTCAGGCTTCGGCGGTGACCGATCTTCTGCGGCGGGAGCTGGCGCGGCTTCGCGTCGGCGTGCATACGGGCATGCGCATTACGGCGCTTTCAGACGGCGGGCAGGGGTTCCGTCTTGCATGGGAGGGCGGCGCTTCGGAGGCGGAGCGCGTCGTGCTCGCGGCAGGCGGCTGCGCTGCGCCCAATTTCGGTACGGACGGAACGGCATATGCGCTGGCGCAGAGGTACGGACATACGGTGACTGCGCTCTCGCCTGTTCTGGTGCAGCTTCGCACCGATCCCGACGCAGTGCGCGGGTTAAAGGGCATTCGTGTGGATGCAGGGCTGCGCGTCATGCGCGGCGGGACGGAGCGGTATGCCTGCCGCGGCGACGTGCTTTTTACCGAGAGCGGCGTCTCGGGCGACGCGGTATTCCGCGCGTCGTCATATGCGGAGAAAGGGGACGTGCTCCTCATCGATTTTCTGCCCGATGTGCCGCCCGCCCGCCTGAAGGCGGCGGTGGGAGAGGGGGAAGAGGGGCTTCTCTGCATCGTCAACAACGGGCTGGGCCGTCAGCTCTGCCGCCGCGCAGAGGGCAAAAGGGAGCGGATCCTGTCGTTTTTGAAGCAGTTTCCGCTCACGGTGACGGGAACGCTCGGATTCGGGTACGCGCAGGCGACGCGGGGCGGGATCCCGCTTGCGGAGACGGACGCTGCGCTCATGAGTATTTTCCGGAGAGGGCTGTATTTTGCGGGAGAGATCCTCAATGCGGACGGCGCGTGCGGCGGGTTCAACCTGCACTGGGCGTGGGCGTCCGCGCATACGATTGCCGAGGCATTGCAATGAGAAAAGTTTTTTCGGGGCTGACGCTTCGCCCCTATCAGAAGGACAATTCCCTTATCAGGGTCTGCGAGAAGAAACTGCACGCGCCCTGCCGCTATTTCAGGATCCTGAAAAAATCGCTCGACGCGCGCGACAAAGCGGACATCAGATGGGTCTACACCGTGGAGTGCGGCACCGAAGAATATACGCCGCCGCCCCGTATGTTCGAACAGGTCAGGCGTGCGCCGCGCGTCGTCATCGTCGGCGCGGGGCCTGCAGGGCTGTTCTGTGCGCTGCGCCTTCTGGATCACGGCGTGCGCCCCGTGATCCTGGAACGCGGCAAGCGGGTGGAGGAGCGCGCGCAGGATGTGAAAGCATTTTCCGAAACGGGCATTCTCGACCCTGCAAGCAATATCCAGTTCGGCGAGGGCGGCGCGGGCGCATTTTCGGACGGAAAGCTGAATACGCAGACGAACAGCCCGCTCAACCGCGATGTACTCGATACGTTTGTGCGGTTCGGTGCGCCTGCGGAAGTCGGGTATCTGGGGAAACCGCATGTCGGAAGCGATCATCTCAAAAAAGTGGTCGCCAATATACGGCAGTATATTCTTTCGCGCGGCGGGGAGTTCCGTTTTTCGACGAAACTGGAAGATGTCTGCGTGAAAAACGGCGCACTCGTATCGTTTACAGCAAACGGGCAGACAGAGGCATGCGACGCGCTGGTGCTCGCCGTCGGGCACAGTGCGCGCGACACCTTTGAAATGCTGCTCGGGCGCGGGCTCGTCATGCAGCAGAAGGAATTTGCGGTGGGCGTGCGCATCGAACATTTGCAGGCGGCGATCGGCCGCGCACAGTACGGCCCCGGGTACGCGGCGCTTCCGCCTGCGGACTATAAACTCGTTTCGCATGCTTCGGAGCGTGCGGTCTTTACCTTTTGTATGTGTCCCGGCGGCGTTGTCGTCCCTGCAGCGAGCGCGGAGGGCGGCGTTGTCGTCAACGGGATGAGCGACTTCGCCCGCGACGGAAAAAACGCAAATTCCGCGCTCGTCGTGCAGGTGCGGCGGGAGGATTTCGGGAGCGATCATCCCTTAGCGGGCGTCGCATTCCAGCGGAAGCTGGAGCGCGCGGCATTTTCTGCGGCGGGCGGCGGATATAAGGCGCCTGTACAGCTCGTCGGAGATTTTCTCGCCGATCGGGAGAGTTATTATTTCGGCGAGGTCAGGCCGACGTACGCCCCCGCCACGGCGTTTGTTCCCATGCAGGCGATCTTCCCGCGCGCATTGACGGACGCGCTCAAAGCCGCGCTCCCCGATATGGACGGTAAACTCGGCGGGTTTGCAGCGTACGAGAGCGTACTGACGGGGGTAGAATCCCGCACAAGCTCTCCCGTGCGGATCGTCCGCGGGGCGGATCTGCAGGCGGAAAACGCCGCGGGCGTCTATCCCTGCGGGGAAGGGTGCGGCTACGCGGGAGGGATCACTTCCGCAGCGGCAGACGGTATCCGCGCGGCGGAAGCGATCGTACAAAAATATCTGTAAAGGCGGTTTTATCCTGTTTTTATGGAGCTGTCACACGTTCAACACGAAGAGGCGGTATGATAGGGGCGTAATCAAGGTTGCGGCGGAGCGATCGCTCCGGTCCCCTCGGGTCTGCGGATCCGAGGGAAGGCAACCGCCAAAATATTCTTTGCCTACTCTCCACAATTTTTTCATATTCTCTCAAAGCGGGGTGCCCTTCACGCAAGTGGAGGGCGCTCTGCTTATTTGTGCGGATCGCATCGGAAAGAGGGCGCCGAGGCATCAAAAAGGGGGAGCCGAGGCGGCTGGAATTAAGTGTTTTACAAAAAAACCCGCTTCCGATGATAAAAAAAATTAGAAAAATTTGCAAGAATTATGGTGAAAATTTTCTCAATTCTATTGCATTGTGTGAATTTTTATGGTAAAATAGTGGAAACCAAATGTGTAAGGGGGAAAGACATGAGGAAAATGCACAAAATTCTCGCATTGGCTCTCGGCTCAGTCATGGGCCTTGCGGCTTTTGCGGCGTGCGGATCGGATGAGTCTGCAAATCAGAATTATAAGATCTGCTACGATAATCTTCCCAACGACAGCTATACGCTCGATTCTTCTATCACTTCGGTAGAAGTCAACGGCGTAGACGTTGTTGCGGGTTATGATGCAAACGGAAGAGAGGTAGAGAATTGGGAGACCATCGCTACCTACGAAGGCGGCACGTTCACGGGCGTTTCTGCGGGCAGAGTGACTTATCGCCGTTCCGACGGCACGCTCGGCAGCGTGGAAGTCGTCCCTGCATATGTCACCGATCCGGGCAACGAATATGCCGGCAACGCGACCGATTTCCTTGAATCGGGCACACAGGGCGAATCCGTGCTCGGGCATACGCACGATCCTTCCATTATCGAGACGCAGAACTGGAAGGGAGAACCCGTCTATTACGTCTTCTCCACCGGTTGGGCGGATCAGAGCGAATATACGACGACCGTCACCGCAGAGGACGGAACGACTTCCCAGCAGACCATCACGACGTACGGCAACGCGATCCATGTTTCGTACGACGGCATGAAGACGTGGGAATTCCTCGGCAGGACGTTCAACGCTGCAAACCGCAATGCGGAAGTCGTCAATTCTTCGATCGGTACCTGGCTGTACGATACCCTTGTGACGGATACGACGGCTACCGCTCTTGCAAGCTGGTGGGCGCCCGACGTCGTGGAAAAACCCGACGGCAGCGGCTATTGGCTGTACACCTGCGTGGTGGACGGCGGCAACGGCGTTCTCGAGGAAGACGGGCTGAATTATTCGCGCGCCTGCATCCTTCTGTATGAATCCGAAACGCTGGAGCCCGGCAGCTTCACGCCCGTATGCGATGAAAACGGGATCCCTTACGTTCTGATGCAGTCCAGCCTCAACAACGGACCTTCCGATCCCGGCAGCGTCAACGCGATCGACCCGCAGATCATCTACGATACCGAGGGCGGTATGTACATGGCGTACGGTTCCTTCGGTTCGGGCAACTATGTGATCGAGCTTGATCCCGAAACGGGTCTGAGAGCAGACGGTCAGAACAGCTGGGTCACGCACGACGATCTGCGTACGCGCAGAAGCGAAGTGGCAGCTTCCTACAACGCTTCTGAAGACGCGATCGGCTGGGAGAATGCTTACTACGGCAAGAACATCAGTAAAGCTGCAATGGAAGCTCCCGTGCTTGCCCGCCATGACGACGTTGTGCTCATGGATGAAGACGGCAACGAGCTGGAAGGCAGCGGCAGCACCTTCTATTATTCCATGCATTCCTACGACGGTCTCTCCGATAACTATCAGATGTGGGGCGGCAGAAGCACCACGCCGATGGGACTTTACACCTCGACGCAGGGCGGCATGATCTACAATGCGAACACCGGCTATCCCGCAGCGGTCAGTCAGAATACGCAGGGCAACAAGTACATGGGTTCCTTCATCTGGACGAACAAGGCGGAGTCCAGCCCCGAACTCAATGCGATCCTGCCCGGACATAACGATCTGTTCACCACGAGCGACGGCACGAGCGTTGCAGCGTACATCACCCGTCAGAGCGGTGCGAGCGGCAACTTCACTTCGCAGATCCACCAGTACTATCTCAACAGCTACGGCGACATCGTCATCAACCCCAACCGCTATGCGGGCGAGAGCAGCCGTGCAGTCACGGCGGACGAGCTGTTTACCTACACTGAAAAATCCGGCGAAGCGTTCAAATTCGAGATGATCGCTCTGACCAACTCCATCCGCGATAACAATGCGGCAAGCGGAGACGTTATCGACGCAGGTCAGGTCACGGCGAACAACAATTCCCGTACCGTTCTCCTTACCAGGAACGCAGACGGCGTCAGCGGCAACATCACCGAGGCAGACGGAACGGCGCTTGGTACATGGAAGATGTACGGCAACGGCTACATTGCCTTCCACTTCACGAGCACGCTGAAGGGCCGCGATTCGAGCAACAACGCTGTCGATACCGGCGAGACGACCTACTACGGCGTTGTCCGCACGGCATGGCTCAATGATCAGAACAAGTCCGGTTTCACGATCACCTGCATGGGCCGCACGGAGGACTCGAATACGAGCATGGCAATGTTCATGAACAACTACTCCACGATCAGCGGAGACGGTCTTGTCGGAACACAGTATACGGATGCCGACTAAGCATTGAATCAAAAGAGACCTGCGAACAAAGCAGGTCTCTTTTCTGTCTGTCGGTCTACACACAAACCCCGCGGAAAATTCCGCGGGGTTTGTGTGTATGGACGCAGATCTCACTTCAGTTGTCAAACCGCACATCCATGAGGATAAAATACTTTCATCTGGCGTGTACGTGGCGCTATAAATTTGCGTATAAAGAATGTTTCGGGATGCGAACGCGGCGGCGCCGACATCGGCGCAATGAACGGACAAGCCTCCCCATGATCAGGGCAGAAAGGAGGGAAGATCATATCTTGTAAAGAAAGTGTCGCCTCGCGCCCGCTGTCGCTTACGTTCGCGCTTCCCTCAAAAAGCGGAGGCTGCATTGCGGGTTCAGCAAATCGGAAGCGGCGGAAAAGGGTATGTCTTGCATCAGTCAGCGTTCTTCTTCGCGCGTCTTGCTTTGAGCTCGTCGTCGCGGACCATAATTTTATCGAAAATTGCAATCGCTTCCGCAATTTTATCTGCCGCTTCTGCGATCCCGCCAAGGTCGGTATTTTCCCGTTTCCCGAATTTATAGGGAGAGATGAAGTCGCGGGCAGCCTGAATGCGCAGGGATGCGTTTTCAATATCTCCGTCGCGCTCTTTGTCCGCCATCTGCGCGGTGATGAATTCAAGCTTATCGGCGCGGTAGAGCAGCTTGGAAATGCGGCGGAAAAACTGATAACGCGTCAATGACGGGGCAGCTTTGGAGAATGTCTTCAGATCGTCTGAAAACGTCAGAAGCAGTTTTTTCAGCTCCATATGCTTTGGCAGGCGGTCCGCACGTTTGAGCAGAGCAAGAATAAAAATCCCGACCACGATGATCGCCGCATAAATGGCATATTCAATGATAATGCGATAGTCGAACGGGGTATTTTCCGCCGTTTCGGCAAGCAGAGAAAAGATGCTCATGATTCACCTCCCGTTTGTTCTTCTTCCGGAAGGGTCGGCTCGTTTTTCTGTGTGCCGTCTTCGCGTAATTTGACCTCGAGTTGGTTGAAGGGCTTCTCAATGCCATGCTCTGTGAGCGCATTCAGAATTATTTCGCGCAGATCAAAGTACAGATCCCAGTAGTTTTCCGTCGGTCCCCATGCGCGTACGGAGAGTTTGAGCGTGCTCTCGCCGTATTCCGCCAGCACGACGGCGGGCGGGGGCGTTGTTACGGTATATTTGTATGCGGCAACGCTTTCCAGCAAAAACGCTTTGACTTCCGCGACGTTCACGTTGTAGGGAACGGGGACCTCGATGACGACGCGCCTGAGCGGCATGGAGCTGTAGTTGACGAGCTTGCTGCCAAGCACTTCGCTGTTGGGGACGATGATCTCCTCGTTGCTGTATGTGAGCACTTTTGTGTTGAAAAGACGGATGTCCTGCACCAAGCCCTCAATGCCGCCGATGGCGATATAATCTCCCTTTTTGAAGGGCTTCGTAAAGATGATGATCACACCGTTTGCAAGGCTTGCGAGGCTGTCTTTGAGGGCAAGCGCGATGGCGAGCGCGACGGCGGAGAACGCCGCGATGATGCCCGCCGTCGAGAAGCCGAGCGAACTCACGAGAATGATGATGAGTACAACATATAAGACGACGGTAATGATCGATATAACAAACGTGGAAGCTGAACGGTCGAGCTTGCTGCTTTTCAGGGCGGCTGAGCGGGCAATGATACGCACGATCTTGATGACGATCAGCCCTAAAACAAGGAATGCGATCGTACGGACAATGGCAAGCCCCGTATTCTGTACGAAGTCAGTGCCGATTTGCCGAAGCGCTTCCCAGAATTCATCCATGGCAGTATCTCCTTCTATCCTTACAAAAGAGTATACCACAATTTCAGATAAAAAACAAGGGGCGCGGGATCTTTTCATCCGCACCCCTGAAAAATATATCGTCGTTATTCGATGGCTTTGAGCGAGTTGTTCATGTCGATCCTTGTGATCTTGCGCCTGAGAACAAGCGTTACAAGCAAGGTGAAGATCACAGAGAGGATCGGGGCAAGCACCCACACGAACCAGCTGATGCCGGGAATGGAGCCGAAACCCATCACATTGAAGATAAACAGACACAGAAGACACCCGAGCGGCAGCCCGAACAGGATGCCGATCGCGCTCGTGATATAGATCTCGCGGTAGATGTAGCCGGCGACTTCGTTGTCGTAATATCCGAGCACCATAAGTGTGGCAAGTTCGCGTTCGCGCTCCGAAATGTTGATGTTCGTCAGCGTGTAGATCACGACAAAGTTCAGCAGCGCTGCAAAGACAAGTACGATGATCGCCACGGCGATCATCGCCGTTCCGCCGATGTCCTGGAACAGACAGCAGTCAAGAACGGCAAGTCCCGCAAGCACGAGCGCCGTGGAGAGCGCGACCGAGACGACCGTCATCAGAAACCGCACGAAGAAACGCAGTACGTTGCGCATCGTCGACTTGTATTTGAAGGAGAGCCTGTTCCAGATGAGCGGGATCCGCTCCAGAAATACCGTTTTGCCCGCCTTCGGCGTCTTGGGACGGAGCAGTTCTGCCGGCTGTTCGCGCGTCAGTTTGCGGCCTGCAATGACGGTTGCAACGAGGGTGGAGACGAGGATGACCGCAAACGTGATGAGGTAGAAGGTCATGACCACGTTGGAAGAGTAGGGCGGAAGCGTATAATTCCATTCGAAATTGACGTAGATGATCTGCGCCAGGCCAAGCCCCGCAAAGTACGCGCCCACGCCGCCGATGAGTGTGCCGACGAGCGCGAACAGAAGGTATTTTACGATGATCGCCGCGGGAGAATAGCCCAGTGTGAGAAGGCAGGCGATCTGAGCGCGTTCTTCGTCCAGAAGGCGGGTCATCGTCGAAAGCACGACCAGAATGGTCACCAGAAGGAATACGACCATGAGGACGTACCCGATGCCGGCGATCTTGGCTCCGTATTCCGTAAACGATTCAAAGGAATAATTTTCGTGCAGCGTCAGCACCTGCGGCGTGCAAGAAAGCCCGAGCGACAGCACAGCTGCCTCCGCCTCGTCGAGCGCGTCGTCGTATCCGAAGCCGAAAAGAGTACCGGCGTCGTCAAGGCGGATGTATATCTGATTGC
>CALVLR010000116.1 GCA_944340685.1 uncultured Clostridia bacterium
ACGGCGGGCATGCCTGCCCGCTCTGCGGCAGAAAGGTTCTGGAGGCGGGCGTCTGCATCGAGTGCAAGGACAGCCGCCCCGTCGTGGAAAAAGCCCGCTCCTGTTTCGTACACGAGGGGAGCGCCGCGGCGCTCGTGCTGCAATTCAAAAAGGGGAAACGCTATCTTGTCCGCGCGCTGAGCGGCTTTCTTCTGCCCGTTCTTGAAGCGCAGTTTCCGGATGCGGACGCGCTTGCGTTCGTGCCCATGACGAAGCGTGCGCGCCGCAGGCGCGGTTACAATCAGGCGCGCCTGCTTGCCGGGGAACTGTCCCGCAGCAGCGGCGTGCCTCTTCTGGACGCGGCGGAAAAGCGCAGGGAGACTGCGGCGCAGAAGGCGCTCGGGCGGCGGGAGCGGGAAAAGAATCTCGAGGGCTGTTTCCGCGTGACCGACCGGAGCGCAGTCAGGGGGAAGCGGATCGTCATCGTGGACGATACGTTTACGACGGGCGCTACCGTGAACGAGCTGGCGCGCATATTTTATCGCGCGGGAGCAAGAAGCGTCTGCGCGCTCACCGTGACGAGCGTGCCCTGTAAGATCAATAAAACTGCAAACGCGTAACCGGCGCTGCCGCGGAGCGCTCTGCTGCAAAATTGCAGCGGAGCGCTTTTTTTGCGCCGTCATATTCCGGACGTCCCGCGCATAAATTATATCATCCGAAGCGGACAAGATACATTCGGCAAGAAACGGCAGGATCTACGCAGATTTGCCAGATTTCTCCATATCAAATATTTTATCATATAGGTGTTGTGCAATGCGGTTTCTTACATTTCGCATCAGAACGGCAGCCGCCGCGGCGGTATTCGCAGGGGCGCTGGCGCTTGCTTCCTGGGGCGCATACGCGGCGGACGCGGCGAGCATCTATTGGAGCGGAGAGCGCTCTCTGCCCGTTTACAGCGTGGAGCGGGAGGATAACAAGATCGCCATTACGTTCGACTGCGCCTGGGGAGATGAATACACGGGGCAGCTGCTTGCCGCGCTGGAAGCGGCAAACGTGCGCGCCACCTTCTTCACGGTGCAGTTCTGGGCGGAAAAGTACCCCGATCACCTCAAAGAGATCGCGGCGGCGGGGCACGAGATCGGCACGCACAGCGCAACGCATTCGTATATGTCGCGGTTGTCCGAGGCGGAGATCCGCGCCGAACTGACTTCTTCGGCGGCGGCGATCACGGCGGCAACGGGCGAAGAAGTCACGCTCTTCCGTCCGCCGTATGGGGATTACGACGATCTTCTCGTCGATACCGCCGCGGATATGGGCATGCTGACCATTCAATGGGACGTGGACTCCCTCGATTGGAAGGATCTCTCCGCGCAGGAGATCGCGCAGAGGATCGTTTCGCAGGCGAAGAGCGGCTCTATCATCCTCTGCCATAACAACGGGCTGCATACCGCGGAGGCGCTCCCCATCGTGCTGGACGCGCTCCACGCCAAGGGCTTTGAATTTGTGCCCGTCGGCGAGCTGGTCTACCGCGAAAATTTTACAATCGACCGTACGGGCAGACAGCATGCGGGCGGCGGATAACGGGCGATCGCAAAAAACGGAACAGGAAAAACCGGGAGGTTGAAAAATAGAATGGATCACAGTGCAGAAAAGAACAACAGAGTATTTTTGATGGGTGAGATCGTGTCCGAGGCGACCTTCTCGCACGAGGTGTACGGCGAGGGCTTCTACGAGCTGTATGTGCGCGTCATGCGTCTCTCCGGACAGGCGGACGTGCTTCCCGTCACCATTTCAGAACGTCTCATCGAAGGGAACGATCTCAAAGTGGGCAGTACCATCTGCGCGCTCGGACAGTTCCGCAGCTACAATAAACTCGAAGGCGGAAAATCCCGCCTGATGCTCACCGTGTTTGTGCGGGAGCTTGTGGACGGGAGCGCTTCCCGCAATCCCAATTCCATCGTGCTCTCGGGTTACATCTGCAAACCGCCCGTCTACCGCACAACGCCGTTCAACCGCGAGATCGCCGACCTGCTCGTCGCAGTCAACCGTGCGTATAATAAGTCGGATTACATTCCCTGCATCGCATGGGGGAGAAACGCCCGTTTCGTGCAGAATCTCAAAGTGGGCGACCGCGTGGCGCTCTCCGGACGCATCCAGAGCCGCGAATATGTGAAACGCCTTTCCGAAACGCAGTCCGTTACCATGACGGCGTACGAAGTTTCCGTCTCCAAGCTCGCCGCCTTCGACGAGAACGAGAATTTCGATCTCGACGGAGAGTTCGACTTGTATACATCGGCGCCCTCTTCGTCGGTCCAGACGCCCAACTGAACGCGCCCGCCGCGGAGAACGCAGGGGCTTTTCCGCGGCGGGCGGCGCCATGCCTCTTCCATCACAGAAAATCTCCGTGCGGACTGCGCGGAGATTTTCGTGAAGAGAATGATTGACAACTTTTTTTGAATGTTGTACAATGGTCGCATGGAGAAGAAACGTAGCAGGCTCGAACTGCGCGACGGCATCCAGGCGACGCTGGAAGGATACCGCCGCTTTGATTACGATTATATCGCCTTCGGGAAGAAATGGTTCATGCCGGACGGCGATTTCAGATACCGCCAATCCCTCGGCGGGCGGCTCATTTCGGGATTTTTCCGCACCATATTGCAGATCTTTGCCCCGCTGCTTCTCAAAGTGGCGTACGGCTGCCGCGTCGTGGGGAAGGAGAACAGGCGTGCGCTCAGAAAACAGGGCGCGATCGTCGTTACGAACCACATCGCCTATCTCGATACCCTCTTTGTGCGCGCCGCGGTGGGGCATTACCGCTCCTTTCATACCATGGCGCCGTGGAACAACAAAAAGGGCGTCGGCGGCTGGTTCATGCGGCATGCGGGGCTTTGGGCGTTCAGCGGAAATCTTGCGGCGACCAAGAACCTCATGCGCGAGATGGAGCGCCGCCTCGGGCAGGGAAAGTTCGTCAATTTTTATGCGGAGCAGGCAATGTGGGTCAACTATCAGAAGCCCCGCCCCATGAAAGACGGCGCGTTTTTTTACGCCGTAAAAATGGACGTTCCGGTACTCCCCGTGTTCTGCACCTTCCAAAAGAACAAGCGGGGTCACATGAAAAAGCTCCGCATCCATATCCTGCCCGCCGTATATGCAGACAAATCGCTGCCCCGCCAGCAGCGGATCGCCAAAATGAAGGCGGAAGCCGAGGCGGCATGGAAGAGGTGCTACGAAGAAGCGTATCGGATCCCGCTCGAATATCTGCCCGACCGCCGCGGAAGAAACCGCGCAGAGATCGCCGCGCAAGAGAAACAGCGGTAAGAAAATTCAGGTATCCTGTAAAATAATACGCCGCCCCGCGCCATCATATCGGCGCGGGGCGGCGTTGCATTTGATTGGACAGCGGGCGTGAAAGGCGCGGTCATGCCGACTGTTTTTCCTCTTCTGCCGGCTCCTCCGGCTTTTCCAGCGCGGCGCTCGCTTTTTCCGCTTCGGCGGCGGCGCCGTCGTAGTGCTGCCGTTCGCTCTGCTCCCATGCCAGGCGGTTGCGCCGTTTGGCGCGGATGCGGCTCTGGATATAGATGGGCAGATATTCCAAAAGGTAGAACGGGGAGAAGAAGAGCATGGCAATGCGTTCTCCCACGGTGATGACCTCAAACGCTTCGCGGCTGGCGATCATGGCGAGCGTCGAGTACGTAAAGAGCAGCAGATACATGATCCCGAACGGCATTCCGACGAGGAAGATGAGCGATCTTACCCACATCTCCGTCATGCCCTGCGTCGCGTAGAAGATGGCAAGCCCGCACCCCGCCAATATCGTCAGAATGGTCGTGGCGGCGAAGAGCGCGAGGGGATAGACGCCGTACAGGCACTCCACCTCCGCCTTGCTCATCTTCCCGCGCTGTTTTGCCTTCTCCTGAATGAGTTTTTTGTACTTGTCGTCGCACTGTGCGTAGCCTGTCAGCCAGCGCAGGCGGCGGTTGTAATTGTCGCGGTGTCCGACCGCCTCTTCTGTGTACAGCACCGCATAGGGATAGTAGAAGGACTTGAAGCCTTTGAGGAGGGAATCGAGGCGCAGCTCGTAATCCTCCGTCAGCGAGCGGTAGGGCCAGCCGCCGATCTTTTCCACAAGCGAGCGGCGCACCATCATGCCCTGTCCCGTCAGGGCAAGGGGGATCCCCTGCTCAATGCGCCAGCGGTTGCCCAGATCGTCGAGCATCGCCCATGTGAGCGCGGAGTTGTTGGAAAATACCGTGCGGTGCTTCTTGTCGCCGAAACAGTTCTTCATATATTTGCGGGTGAGGAAGATGTCGTACTCCTCCCATTCCAGCGCGTTGTTCAGCTCGCGCACATAGGTGGGGGCGGGCACGCCGTCCGCGTCCACAATGACGAACGCGTCGTAGGAAGCCATTTCTTCGGGCGTGAGCGAGTGGAAGAACGCGTCCAGCACGTCGCCCTTGCACGTCTGTTCGGGCACGACGAGCACGCGCGCGCCCATCTCTTCCGCCAGACGGATGGTGGGGTCGAGCGGGTCTTTCACAATGACGTTCACGTCGAACGGCCCTTCGTAGTCCTGCCGCCGGATGGAGTCGAACAGATCGCCGATGACGGAGCTTTCGTTCCGCGCGGGGATCACGATGCCGATCTTGCGCTTTTGGGTCGCCCGCTTATAGGGCGGTTTTTTGAACGCGCAGAAAAAGCCGAACATTCTCGGGCAATAGAGAAGAACGGCAAGCACCGAAAGAACGATATATGCAATGAGAAAACCGTCGAATAACGTCATGTAAGATCTCCGATAACATGTTGTACGCGGCGCCCCCGCGTAAGCATTCCATACGGTGACTCTATTATAATGCAATACAGGGGAAAAAGCAACCCTTTTGCAAAAAGTTTGTCATAGAAAGTTATGACAAGGTTGAGAAAGTGAACGAAAAAGCTGCCCGCATATGCGGGCAGCCGGCGTTATCAAACAGGATTTAAAAGGCGCACTTTTCGCGCAGGAAGGCGATCACCTCGTCGGCGGTCATGCGCACCTGCTCCATTGTGTCGCGGTCGCGCACGGTCACGGTGCCGTTTTCGAGGGTGTCGAAGTCCACGGTCAGGCAGAAGGGGGTGCCGATCTCGTCCTGACGGCGGTAGCGCTTGCCGATGGAACCGGCTTCGTCATAGGTGACGAGGAAGTGCTTTTTGAGCTTTGCAAGCAGTTCCTTCGCCTGCGGCGCGAGGCTCTTTTGCAGGGGCAGCACGGCTGCCTTATATGCCGCGATGGCGGGGTGGAAGCGCATCACGTTGCGGACTTCGCCGTTTTCCAGCGTCTCTTCGTCGTACGCTTCGCTCAGCGCCGCCAGCATGAGGCGGTCTGCACCGATGGAGTACTCGATGACGTAGGGGATATAGCGCTCCTGCGTGACGGGGTCGACGTACATCATCGATTTGCCCGAATACTCCTGGTGGCGGGAAAGGTCGTAGTCGGTGCGGTTGTGAATGCCGTTAAGCTCCGACCAGCCCATGGGGAAGTCGTACTGAATATCGCACGCCGCCTTGGCGTAGTGCGCGAGCTTGTCGTGGTCGTGGAAGCGGAGGTGCTCCTCTTTGAACCCGAGATCCAGAAGGAACTGCCATGCGCGCTGCTTGTATTCGGCGTAGTATTCCTGGTCGGTGCCCTCCTTGCAGAACCACTGGTGCTCCATCTGTTCAAACTCGATGGTGCGGAAAATGAAGTTCCCGGGCGTGATCTCGTTGCGGAACGCCTTGCCGATCTGGGCGATGCCGAAGGGGACTTTCGCGCGCGTCGTGCGCTGTACATTGAGGAAGTTGACGAATTCTCCCTGCGCCGTCTCGGGACGGAGATAGATCTTGTTCTGGCTCTCGTCTGTCACGCCGCGGGAAGTCTCGAACATAAGATTGAAGGTGCGGATGGGCGTCCAGTTGCACTTGCCGCAGATGGGGCAGCAGACGTGGTGCTCGGCAATGTACGCCTCCATCTCCTCGTTGGTCATGAGATCGGGGTTGACCTTGCCCTTGGAGTGCGCCTCGATGAGGTTGTCCGCGCGGTGGCGGCTCTTGCACTCCTTGCAGTCCATTTTAGGATCGGAGAAGGAGGCGGTATGACCGCTCGCTTCCCACACGCGCGCATTCATGAGAATGGCGGCGTCCAGCCCGTAGGAGTTCTCGCTCTCCTGCACGAAGCGCTTCCACCAGGCGCGCTTGATGTTGTTTTTGATCTCCACGCCGACGGGACCGTAGTCCCATGTATTTCCCATGCCGCCGTAGATCTCGCTGCCGGGGAAAATGATGCCCCGCGCCTTGCACAGGGCGACGAGTTTGTCCATCGTCACAGCTCTCTTTGCCATTGTCTTCACCTTTTTGCGTTATTCCATGATATTATAGCCGTTTTGCGCGGCAGGGTCAAGCATTCGCGGGGCGCAAACCCATATTTTCGGCGGAAAAGCAGGGACGTACGCCGCGCCGCGGCGACGGATCTTCCGGCAGCCATGTCCGAAGCTTAGGCGCCGTTTTTCAAAAGAAAGGGGGCATGTCCGCCCCTGCCGGCGCGAAAAGCATGAAAAAATATGCGGGACGGGTATAAATAATCGCGGAAACGTCAAAAAAATACGCGGGAAAGAGTATCATTTTTGTAAGAATTATGGTATAATCTTGTAGAATATCATACATGGGCTCCGCCCGAAGGATGAAAGAGAAATCATATGGCAGAAGCGACGAATTTTATCGAACAGATCGTAGAGGCTGATCTTGCGGAAGGAAGGGTGACGGCGGTCCAGACGCGGTTCCCGCCCGAACCCAACGGGTACCTGCACATCGGCCACGCCAAGAGCATGTTCGTCAACTTCGGCACCGCCGCAAAGTACGGCGGCAAGTGCAACCTCTTCTTTGACGATACCAACCCCTCCAAGGAAAAGACGGAGTTCGTAGATGCGATCCGCGCCGACATCCGCTGGATGGGATACGAGTGGGCAAAGGAGACGTACGCGTCCGATTTCTTCGATACCATCTACGAATACGCCGAGCGGCTCATCCTCGAGGGCAAGGCGTTCGTGTGCGACCTCTCCGCCGAGGAGATCAAGGCGACGCGCGGCACGCTCACGGAGCCGGGGACGGAAAGCCCGTACCGCAGCCGCACGCCCGAAGAAAATTTGCGCCTCTTCCGCGAGATGCGGGCGGGAAAGTACGCGGACGGCGAAAAGTGCCTGCGCGCAAAGATCGACATGGCGTCGCCCAACGTCAACATGCGCGACCCCGTCATCTACCGCATTTTGCATGCGACGCATCACCGCACGGGGGACAGGTGGTGCATCTACCCGATGTACGACTATGCGCACCCCATCTGCGACTACCTGCAGGGCGTCACCCATTCGCTGTGCACGCTGGAATTTGAAGATCACCGCCCCCTTTACGACTGGGTGGGCATCAACCTCGGGTTTGACCCCAAGCCCCGCCAGATCGAGTTCGCGCGCCTCAACATGACCAACCTCGTCATGAGCAAGCGCTACCTCAAAAAGCTCGTCGAAGACGGCTCCGTGCACGGGTGGGACGACCCGCGCATGCCCACGCTCGCGGGCTTGCGCAACCGCGGCATTCCCGCCGCCGCCATCCGCGACTTCTGCGCGCGCGCAGGCGTCGCCAAGGCAAATTCCGAGTGCGACGTCGGCTACTTCGAGGCTGTCGTGCGCGAGTATCTCAATGCGCGCGCACCCCGCGCCATGGCGGTCGTCGATCCCCTGAAGCTCGTCATCACCAACTACGAAGGCGAGGAGGAGATCGACTTCGAGGTCAACCAGCTCGATCCGGAAGCGGGCACCCGCAAAGTGACGTTCGGAAAAGAGCTGTATATTGAGCGCGGCGACTTTTCGCTCGATCCGCCCCCCAAATATCACCGTCTGAAGATCGGCGGCGTGGCGCGCCTGAAAAACGCCTATATCGTGCGCTGCGACGAGGCGGTGACGGACGAGGCGGGAAATGTGACGGAGATCCGGTGTACTTACCTTCCCGAGAGCCGCAGCGGACACGATACGAGCGGCGTGAAGGCAAAGGGCGTGCTGCACTGGGTGAACGCCGGAACGTGCGTCGACGCGGTGCTCAAACAGTACGATCTGCTGCTTCGCGACGCGGACTATGCGGGGCAGGACTTCTCCGAGCGCATCAACCTTTCCAGCGAGCACATCTTCGCCGCCAAGGCGGAACCATATCTTGCCGAAGCGCCCGAAAATACCGCGTTCCAGCTCATGCGTACGGGGTATTACAAGACCTGCCGCGACGGCGGGAAACTCTGCCTTTCGGAGATCGTCTCGCTGAAAGACAATTTCAATAAATAAGTCTGTTATGGAAGGAGGTCTGCGCGTGTTCGTCGGTCGCAGACCCACGGAAACCCCCAAAGGGAGATCGCTATGAACACACAACTTTTAGCTGCGAATATGGGCGTTTGGATCGCCGTCGGCGTGGGCGCGTTTGCGCTCCTGGTGTTTCTGTACGGCGTTTTCCGTCGGTTCACGCGCTGTTCATGGCTCTCATGGCAGGTGTGGCTGGTATTTGCGTGCACGCTCGTCCTGCCTTCGCTGCCTGCGGGCGGGTCAGGCGTCTCTGCCGCCGTCGTTCCGGCGGTCCTGCTGCTGGCCGCCGTCGTGCTTGTCCTCGTCGTCGGCGGGTTTACGCGCTACGGCCTGCTCGCCTACGGGAGGAGAACGCCCGGATTTTTCCGTTTTACGAACCGCTTTCTGGGCGGGGTAACTTCCGTTCTCAATCTTGCGACGTTTGCCGTCGTGCTCGCGGCGCCTGTGCTTGCGGCGATCGAAGCGTTCGGAGACGGAAACTCCGCACTCGACGCGGTCTATTCCGCGCCCGTCTGGCAGAACTTTTTTGCGGGGCATGCGCTCGATCTTTTCGTGGCGGCGATGTGCATCCTCTTTGTGCGGTGCGGTTACCGCGTCGGGCTTCTGCGCTCGTTCTGGGCGTTTTTCACCATCGTACTCGGGCTGGGCAGCGTTGTGCTCGCCGTGTTCATGGCGGTCAGGGTGCCCTTCCTTGCGAATTGGGCCGCCTCGCTGGCGGGCAGATTCGAATCGCTCGGCTCGTACGCCTCCGTTGTCGGCACGGCGATCGTCTCCGCCGTGGCGTTCGTCGTTTTGCTGATCGTCGTCATACTCATTTCGGCGCTCATCAATATGCTCATGAAAAAACTGCGCACTCTCACGGTGCTGCGGGTGATCGACGGCGTTTTGCTTGGCGCTGTGTTTGCCGCGCTCTTCTTTGTCATTGCATACGGCGTCAATTACGGAGTGTATTTCATTGCAAACGGCGGGGCTTCCGATCTGCTCGGCTCGCTCGCGGGCATGGTCGGCTCGTCGTCGGAAGGCAGCGCGCCTACGTTTGCGGATTCGCTTACGGAGATCGGGCAGAAGATCGAGGCATTCTTCACGTCGTCCCCGCTTTCGCAGCGGCTGTACGAAAACAATCCCATCCTTCTCATCGTCGGCGGAGAGGGATAATCGTCCGCCTTCCCGCGCATATTAGTTTCGGGAGGGGAGATGGACGGCAACGTGCTCGGCCTGCTTGCCGCGGTCAACACCCTGTGCGAGGGCACATCCTGGCGCATCTTCGACGAAGCCGACCTTTCGGAGCTTCTGCCTGCGGGGCAGGCGGAGAATATTTCCGCCGCCCTCGAACAGCTGGAGGCGCGGCGGCTCATCGATCTGCGCTATGCCGAGGGCGGAACGTACTGCGTCCGCGTGCTTCCCGCGGGGCGCGCGTACGCCGCGCGGCGGCAGGAGGAACAAGCGGCGGCGGCTTATCGGGAACATCGGATTTTCCGCACTGCCTTTTGGGGCGGGCTTGCCGGAGCTTTTGTGGGCGCGATCCTCGCGCTCCTTTTTTCCCTTCTGTGGTGAGAGCATGGCAAAAGGACTTTGGAGGGACGAAAAGCGGGCGCTCATGCAGGCGCTTTTAACTTTGGCGGCGGGCAGGACGCGCTTTCTTGCTTCGCCTGCGGAGATCGCAGCGCTTATTCCCGGGCGCGCGCTCGGGGAAGATGCGCTCGAACGCGATCTCGCGGCGCTCTCGGAGTGCGGCTATGTCGATGTTGTTTCGACCGACCGAAAGGGGGAGCGTACCTATGTCGTCGAGCTGACCAAGCGGGGCGAGGGGTATTTCCGTGAGGCGCGCGTCCGGCGGCAGCGATTGGCGCTGCGTATTGTTGTGGCGGCGCTCTGCGGCGCGGCTTCCGCGCTGGCGGGCGTACTTTTGAAAATGTTATTTTCTTAGGCAGAGCGGAGCGCCCCACGGGCTTGACAAATCTCCGCGTTTGCAGTATGATAGATGCAAACTTTTGTTTGCATCGTTTTTTCGCAGAAAACGGAAATGCCGCACGCTTTCAGTGCCGTCAGGACAGATGGATTGCCGAAGGCGAACATTGGGTTTTCCTATATTTCACGAAGATTTTCCGCGTCAGTTCGCGGGAAATCTGTGAGGAATAAAATTAACTCGCGCAAGCAAAACCGCATTTTGCTGTTCAATCACGGGAAAAGCCGTCACTTGTTATGGCTTTTCCGCCGTTTCCCGAACTCCCTCAGTCTCGCTATCGCTCGCCGGCTCCCTCGACGAGGGCGCCACGGGATAGAGGGCGACCTTGCTGTTAAATTACTCGCGCAAGGAAGGTTTCCTTCCGCAGTGCCTTGGCGGCACCAAACATAAAGCGTTAGCGACTGTTGGGTTTTCCTATATTTCACGAAGATTTTCCGCGTCAGTTCGCGGAAAATCTGTGAGAGTTATTATTTCAGATACAAGCAGGGTTTCCCTGCGCAGTATGCCTCAATTTGCCGCTCACGCGGCTTTCAGGTAGGTGTGAATTTGCGCGAACTATAAATGAAAGCCCCTAAGGGTTCGCGCAAAGAGAGGGAGGCGCGGTCAGGCACGAAGTGCCGTACCCGCAGCTTCCCTCTCAAATCACGGAATTTTGTCGCGCCTTTGCGCGAGAAAATTCGTGAACTAAGGAATGATCATGGAACATCACGATTTCAAACTCCATGCGCCGTTTGCCCCTACGGGTGACCAGCCGCAGGCGATCCAAAAACTTACAGAGGGCGTTTCAGACGGCGTCCGCACGCAGGTCCTTGTCGGGGTCACGGGCAGCGGCAAGACGTTCACCATGGCGAACGTCATTCAGAACGTGGGGCGTCCCACGCTTGTCATCGCGCACAACAAGACGCTTGCCGCGCAGCTCTGGGGGGAGTTCCGCGCCTTTTTTCCCGAGAACCGCGTGGAGTACTTTGTCTCCTATTACGACTATTATCAGCCCGAGAGCTACATTCCGCAGACAGATACATATATCGAAAAAGATCTGTCGATGAACGATGAGATCGATAAGCTCCGCAACGCCGCCACCTGCTCGCTCGGCGAGCGGGACGACGTCATTGTCGTCTCTTCCGTCTCATGCATCTATGGATTGGGTGCGCCCGAGGAGTTCTTCCGCCTGGGGATTTCCATGCGCCCGGGGCAGGAGATGGCGCGCGACGATCTGCTCACGCGCCTCGTCGGCATTCAGTATTCCAGGAGCGACCTCGACTTCAAGCGCTCCACCTTCCGCGTGCGGGGGGACGTGGTCGAGATCTTTCCCGCGTCCAACTCCGAGGTCGCGATCCGCGTGGAGTTTTTCGGCGACGAGATCGACTCTCTGGGGGAGATCGACGTCGTCACGGGCAAGGTGCTCAGCTCCCTCAAGCACGCCGTCATCTTCCCCGCCAGCCACTATGCGGTGGGGACGGAACGCCTGCAAAGTGCGCTTGCCATGATCGAGGAGGATCTAAACGGCGAGGTCAAAGCCTTTGAGGACGCGGGCAAGCTCCTCGAGGCGCAGCGGCTCTCCCAGCGCACGCGGCACGATTTGGAGATGATGCGCGAGATCGGCTACTGCTCGGGCGTAGAGAACTACTCCCGCTATTTCGACGGCCGCTCGCCAGGGCAGCCTTCCTTCACGCTTCTGGACTATTTTCCCGAGAATTTTCTCGTCTTTATCGACGAGAGCCACATGACCATTCCGCAGATCCGCGCCATGTACAACGGCGATCTCTCGCGCAAGAAAAATCTTGTCGATTATGGCTTCCGCATGAAGTCCGCCTACGACAACCGTCCTCTCACCTTCGAGGAGTTTGACGCGCGCGTCCCGCAGATGATCTGCGTCTCGGCGACTCCCGCGCCCTATGAGCTCGAACAGGCGGGGCAGGTCGTGGAACAGCTCATCCGCCCCACGGGGCTTCTCGACCCACCCGTCACCGTCAGGCCCACCAAGGGGCAGATCGACGATCTTCTTTCCGAAGTGCACACCGTCGTGGGGGAGGGCGGGCGCGTGCTCGTCACCACGCTCACCAAACGCATGGCAGAGAGCCTCACAGACTACCTGAAGGAGAGCGGCGTCAAGGTGCGCTATATGCACTCCGACGTCGATACCCTGGAGCGCATCGACATCGTCAACGGACTGCGCACGGGAGAGTTCGACGTGCTTTGCGGCATCAACCTTCTGCGCGAGGGGCTTGATTTGCCGGAGGTGCGCCTTGTCGCCATTCTCGACGCCGATAAAGAGGGGTTCCTGCGCAGCGAGACGTCGCTCGTGCAGACGATCGGCCGCGCCGCGCGCAACGCGGACGGGCGGGTCATCATGTATGCAGACGTCATGACGGGCAGCATGGAACGCGCCATCGGGGAGACCAACCGCCGCCGTGCCATTCAGCAGAAGTACAACGAGGAGCACCACATCGTGCCCAGGACCATCGTCAAAGAGGTCTCCGACCCGCTTGTCATCACGGGGAAAGCGAAAAAGCCCGCCGACATCAAGAAGGCGGACATTCCCGACGAGATCGAAAAACTCAAGGGGATCATGAAGGCGGCTTCCGCGCAGCTCGATTTCGAGCGGGCGATCGAGATAAGGGAGCGGATCGCGGAGCTGCGCAAACAACTCCGCCAATGATTTTTGCGCCGGATTCATCGCGCAATGCTTTGTCGGACTTGCGGTTTTTCTCGGTCATGTACGTCTTTGTACACTCCCTTCGAAAAATCCGCGCCCTCCGCGCCTTGCGCGCGACTTCGGCGCAAAAAGGGAGCGCGGATTTCTCGCGTGATACGTTGTCGCCTTTGCGCGCGCCTCGGGCATGTACGTCTTTGTACACGCCCTTCGGCGCAAACGGAGCGCACGCGCGCCGCATTGAAGCCTTTCCGCGTTACCATGTCCGCGTGGCGGGCGGCGGGATGTGCCATGTCTGCGCGGACATGGGATACAGATACCAGAACTTGTAACAAAAGAGGAGAGTGATCTGATATGAAAATCGCCGTAGACATTGACGACACCTTGAATATTCTCGAACGTGTGCGCTATGCGGGCGAGTATATCCGCCGCAACGATCTGCCGTTC
>CALVLR010000117.1 GCA_944340685.1 uncultured Clostridia bacterium
TATGTTTAAAGCAGACGATTACAGATTGAAAATCAAAGATTTGGAAGAGACGCTCGGAGAGGCGAAGTACGCGCTCGACATCGACAACCGCTACGAACAGCTGAAAAAGCTGAAAGCCGAGCAGGAAGATCCCGCCGTCTGGCAGGATCTGGAGCGCTCCGCAAAGATCGGGCGGGAGATCTCTTCCATCGAAGGCAAGATCAACTCCTACGAGAAGGGCAGGAAGGCGCTCGACGATGCGGGGGAGATCATTGATCTCATCGAGGAAACGGGCGAAGAAGAACTCGTGCCCGAGCTTGACAAGATGATGTCTGCCGCAGAAAAGGACATCGAAGATATGCGGATCCGCGCGCTTCTGCGCGGCAAGTACGATAACTCCAATGCGCTCATGTCGCTGCATGCGGGCGCGGGCGGCACGGAGGCGTGCGACTGGTGCCAGATGCTCTACCGCATGTACTGCCGCTATGCCGAGAAAAACGGCTTCAAAGTGACGGAGATCGACCGCCTTGCAGGGGATTCTGCAGGGCTGAAATCGGTGGATTTCAAGGTGGAGGGCGAGAACGCCTACGGCTATCTCAAAGCGGAGATCGGGGTGCACCGTCTCGTGCGCATTTCTCCGTTTGACGCCAACAAGCGCCGCCAGACTTCCTTTGCCTCCGTCGAGGTCATGCCCGAGGTAGACGACGAGGGGGAGATCGAGATCAAAGACGAGGATATCCGCATCGATGTGTACCGCTCTTCGGGTGCGGGCGGGCAGAAGGTCAACAAGACGGAGACCGCCATCCGCATCACGCATTTTCCAACGGGCATCGTCGTCACCTGCCAGAACGAGCGCAGTCAGCTTCAGAATAAGGAGATGGCGTTCAAGTATCTCCGCAGCAAGCTCCTCGAAAAGCAGATCGAACAGCGCGCGGCGGAAGAGGCGGCGCTCAAGGGCGAGACCAAGAAGATCGAGTGGGGCTCGCAGATCCGTTCCTATGTATTCTGCCCCTATACGCTCGTCAAAGATCACCGCACCGGATACGAAATGGGCGATGTGCAGGCGGTCATGGACGGCGACATTCAGGGGTTTATTATCGACTATCTGAAAAAGTCATAAAAGGGTTCACAGATTTTTCCCAAACAGATGGGATAAATTTTCGTGACTTTTAGGAAAACCCAATGTTCGCCTTCGGCTCTCTTTCCTTGCGAACTTGATTGCTTGTTCCGCATGCGTGCGTGAGCGGTACAAGTGATTGTCGCAACACAGAAAAGTCTAACGATCCTATGAATTTTACTCCAAAACAAAACCCGCTCATTCTGGGCATTGAATCCTCCTGCGACGAGACGGCGGCAGCCGTTATCCGCGGGAGGGAACTTTTATCGGACGAGATCGCCTCTTCCGCCGCCACACAGGCGAAGTTCGGCGGCGTCGTGCCCGAGATCGCGTCCCGCGCTCACGCCGAAGCGGTGGACGAGGTGGTTGCGCGCGCCCTGAAAAACGCGGGCGTCTGTAAAGAGGAACTTGACGCCGTTGCCGTCACTTACGGGGCGGGGCTTCTGGGCGCGCTGCTCGTGGGCCTCTCTTTTGCCAAGGGGCTTGCCTATGGGCTGGGGATCCCGCTGATCGGGGTCGATCATATCCGCGGGCACCTCGCGGCGGCGTATTTGGAAGATCCGTCGCTCGAACCGCCCTTTATCACCTTGCTTGCAAGCGGCGGACACACCGCCATTTTATATACCGAGCGCGCCGATAAGTTCCGCGTGCTCGGTGGCACGCTGGACGACGCCGCGGGCGAAGCCTTCGATAAAGTCGCCCGCGTGCTCTCCCTGCCGTATCCGGGCGGGCCGCACGTCGAGGCGCTCGCGCGGGAGGGGAGAGCGGTCGTTCCCATGCCAAAAATGCTCAAAGGGCACGGCGGGTATGACTTTTCGTACAGCGGACTCAAAACGGCAGTCATCAACTATGTCCATACGAAGGAGCAGAAAGGGGAAGTGTGGAGCCGCGCGGATGTCGCTGCATCCTTTCAGAGCGCCGCGCTCGATATCCTCGTACAGAAGACGGTGGAGGGCGCGCGGGAGACGGGCGCAAAGACGGTGACGGCGGGCGGCGGCGTGATCGCCAACGGGTACCTTCGCGAACGGCTGACGGCGGCGTGCAGGGAAGCGGGGCTGAAATTGGTGCTCCCCGTCAAAAAGCACTGCACGGACAACGCCGCCATGATCGCGGCGGAGGGGTTGGTGCAGTACCGCCTCGGAAACTTCTCGCCGCTTTCGCTGAATGCCGAGGCGAGCATCCCGCTCGTGCGCGGGTGAAAACTCCATCATGCTCCATAATGCGGGTTGATACTCTCTATAAAAATTGGTGATAACGCAAAATGCCCCCATACGGTTGACAAACGGTGTGCCGAGCGTTATAATTCCGGTGAAAAAGCGAGGGCAACAAAGGCGTTGCGGCAGGCATTCGGACGGGGATGCCGCCGCGGCGCCTTTTTGGTTACTTTGTCTGCCTGTCGGTTTTTTCATTCATCTTGCGCGTAAGCGTTTTTCATCCCCCCGTGCAGGATGATCTCTTTTCGTTCATACCACTCTCTCATAACATGGGAAGCGCCTTCGCAGGACTGCGGGGGCGCTTCTCGTCGCTATAATTTAAAATAATATAACCTATGCTAATAGATGATATAAGCTGGGAAAAACATAAGTGGATTTTATATTTTTCATAAAAAAGTGTGAAATCCAATTGGCGCGCATTTGCTTGACCCCCTTCGCGTTCGGGGGATATAATGACAATACACTTTTTCCGAGATCGTCTTTTATGAGGCGGGAAAAATATCCGGTGCAGTTTGCGATAAGTGTGACAAGGAGGTCATAAGAGCAACATGTTATTGAGAGAAGGGCAGTTCCGTAATCCATCCGGCTGTGCGGTCACCGGCGTGATCGACCGCAGCGGAAAGGGTATGACGGGCGAAGGCATGATCGAGGCGATCTCCGTCATGCACGACCGCTCCAACGGCCTTGGCGGCGGATTTGCGGGTTACGGCATCTACCCGCACTACAAGGACTTTTATGCGTTTCATCTCTTCTATGAGACGCGCACGGCAAAGGAGCAGACGGAGGCGTTCATCGCCCGCCACTATGAGATCGTCTACTCCTCCGAGATCCAGACGAGGCGCATTCCGACCGTCACCGACGAGCCGGAAATTTTTCGTTACTTTCTTGCGCCGCTTCCCCGCAAGCTCGCCAATTCTCACCTCGACGAGCGCGAGTATGTGGCGCGCTGCGTCAACCGTATCAACTCCGAGATCGACGGCGCTTACGTCTTTTCGAGCGGCAAAAATATGGGCATTTTCAAGGGCGTCGGCTATCCCGAAGACATCGGCCGCTTTTACCGCTTAGAGGAGTACGAGGGCTATGCCTGGACGTGCCACGGCAGGTATCCGACCAATACGCCCGGCTGGTAGGGCGGCGCGCATCCCTTCGGGCTTCTGGACTTCTCCGTCGTTCATAACGGCGAGATCTCATCGTACGACGCAAACCGCCGCTATATTGAAATGTTCGGCTACCGCTGCACCTTGCAGACGGACACCGAAGTTATCACCTATATCATCGACTATCTCGTGCGTAAGCGCGGACTCACCCTCCGCGAGACGGCGCACGTCATTGCCGCGTCCTTCTGGGCGACCATCGGGCAGAAAAACGAGACCGACCGCGAGCAGGAAACGCTGCTCCGCCGCATGTTTCCGTCCCTGCTCGTCACGGGGCCGTTCTCCATCATTCTCGGCTATGAGGGCGGACTGATGGCGCTGGGCGACCGCCTCAAACTGCGCTCAACGGTGTGCGCGGAGAAGGGGGATATCGCCTACATTTCCAGTGAGGAGAGCGCGATCCGCAGGATCGAGCCGGATTTAGACCGCGTATGGTCGCCCGCAGGCGGCGAGCCCGTCATCTTTGAACTGTACGATAAGGAGGGGCGCGCGCAATGAACATGTTCATCTATCCCGAGTATGAAGTCGTCCGCGATGAAAACAAGTGCATTGCCTGCCGTGTGTGCGAGCGACAGTGCGCCAACGAGGTGCATCGCTTCGATCCCGATACGGGCAGGATGATCGCAGACAGCGAAAAGTGCGTCAACTGCCACCGCTGCGTCTGCCTGTGCCCGACGCACGCCTTAAAGATCGTCAAATCGGACGATACCTACAAGCGCAACGCCAACTGGGATAATCAGACCATCAACGAGGTCTACAAGCAGGCAAATTCGGGCGGCGTGCTGCTCTCGTCCATGGGCAATCCCAAGCCCTATCCCGTCTTTTGGGATAAGATGCTCATCAATGCTTCGCAGGTCACCAACCCTCCCATCGATCCGCTGCGCGAACCCATGGAGACGCAGCTCTATCTCGGCAAGCGCACGGCGAAGATCGAGCGCGACGAGAAGGGAAAACTCAAAAACACGCTTGCCCCGCAGCTCAAGCTCAACGTTCCCATTCTCTTCTCGGCAATGAGCTACGGCTCGATCAGCTACAACGCGCACGAGTCGCTCGCGCGCGCCGCGGAGGAGCTTGGCACCTACTACAATACGGGTGAAGGCGGACTGCACAAGGATTTTTACAAGTACGGCAAAAACACGATCGTGCAGGTCGCGAGCGGGCGCTTCGGCGTGTTCGAGGGGTATCTGGAGAGCGCCGCCGCGATCGAGATCAAAATGGGGCAGGGCGCGAAGCCCGGGATCGGCGGACATCTCCCCGGGGCAAAGATCTCTGCGGACGTCTCCGAGACGCGCATGATCCCGCAGGGGGTGGACGCGATCTCTCCCGCCCCGCACCACGACATCTATTCCATCGAAGATCTGCGCCAGCTCGTCTATTCGCTGAAAGAGGCGACGGCGTATAAAAAGCCCGTCATCGTCAAGATCGCGGCGGTGCACAACATTGCGGCGATCGCGAGCGGCATTGCAAGAAGCGGGGCGGACGTCATCGCCATCGACGGCTACCGCGGCGGCACGGGCGCGGCGCCCACCCGCATCCGCGACAACGTGGGCATTCCCATCGAGCTTGCGCTCGCCGAGGTCGATCAGCGTCTGCGCGACGAGGGCATCCGCGACGATGTTTCCATTCTCGTGGGCGGATCCATCCGTTCGAGCGCAGACGTCGTCAAGGCGATCGCGCTGGGTGCGGACGCCTGCTACATCGGTACCGCTGCGCTTCTGGCGCTCGGGTGCCACCTCTGCCGCACCTGCCATGCGGGCAAATGCAACTGGGGCATTGCGACCCAGCGCCCCGATCTCGTCAAGCGGCTGAATCCCGATCTGGGCTACAAGCGGCTCGTGAACCTCGTCACGGCGTGGAATCATGAGATCCAGGAGATGATGGGCGGCATGGGGATCAACTCCATCGAGGCGCTCCGCGGAAACCGTCTCATGTTGCGCGGGCTGGGGCTTAACGAGGCGGAGCTGAAGATTCTCGGCATTAAGTATGCCGGCGAGTCCATGTGATTTGAAAAACATTCATCGCGAACGGCTGTGTCATGTCCGCGTGCGTCTCGGTCATGTACGTCTTTGTACACTCCCGTCGCCGCACGCATCCATTTCTTGCCCTTCGCGCGACTGTTTCCCAAATGGAGAGATCTGATATGAAACGCATTTACGTCAATGAAAAATGGTGCCTCGGGTGCCATCTGTGTGAATATGAGTGCGCCTTTGCCAACTCGGGACTCACCGACATTGTAAAGGCGCTCAAAGGAAAGCCCATTCATCCCCGCATTACGGTGGAGGACTGCGGCGAGATCCATTTTGCCGTCAACTGCCGTCACTGTACCGATGCCGTCTGCGTCCGGAGCTGTATCTCGGGCGCGCTCTCCAAGGGAGAGGACGGCGTTGTGCGCATCGACAAAGAGAAGTGCGTGGGCTGTCTTACCTGCGTGCTGGTCTGCCCGTACGGGGCGGTCATGCCCGCGCCCGACGGCCACGCCGCGATGAAGTGTCAGCTGTGTACCGACAATCTCATGGGCGAGCCGAACTGCGTGCGGCATTGCCCGAACAATGCGATCGTCTTTGAAGAGCGGACGGGGGAGGGAGTATGAAGTACGTCATCATCGGCAATTCCGCGGCGGGGATCTCCGCCGTCGAGGGTATCCGCTCCGTCGACGCGGCGGGGGAGATCGTCGTCATCTCCGACGAGAAGTTTCCCGTTTACGGCCGCCCGCTCATCTCCTACTATCTGCTCGGCATGACCGACCGCGCGCGTATGAACTATCGTCCCGCCGACTTCTACGAGAAGATGGGCGTGAAGGTTTTGTACGGTGAGCGCGCGGAGCATATCGACGTCGCGGGCAAGCAGGTTTTTTTAAAGAGCGGCAAAAAAGTCTCTTACGATAAACTGCTCGTTGCCACGGGGTCGCGCCCCTTCGATCCGCCCATGGAGGGCATTGAAACCGTCGGGGAGAAATTTCATTTCATGTCCTTGCAGGACGCGCTCGATCTTGAAAAGGCGCTCTCCAAGGAGAAACACGCGCTCATCATCGGGGCGGGACT
>CALVLR010000118.1 GCA_944340685.1 uncultured Clostridia bacterium
CGCCCTGCGTCTCGGCAAAGGAGGGCACGAACATCCGCGATATTCTCGAAGCGGTGGTAAAGCACGTCCCGCCGCCCGAGGGCGACACCGAGGCTCCCCTGAAGGCGCTCATCTTCGACAGCTATTACGATAACTACAAGGGCGTCATCCTCTTCGTGCGCATCAAGGACGGCACCGTGAAGGTGGGGGATAAGATCAGGACCTTCCTCTCCGAAAAGACGTACGACGTGACCGAAGTCGGCGCGTTTGCGCCCCGCCTGCAGCCCAAGAGCATTCTTTCGGCGGGCGAGGTCGGGTATATTGCCGCGAGCATCAAGTCCATTGAGGATGTCGAGGTGGGCGATACCGTCATTGACGTCAACAACCCCGCCAAGGAGCCGCTCCCCGGGTACAAGAAGGTGCAGCCCGTGGTATTTTGCGGCATTTATCCGCTCGACGGCAGCAAGTTTCTCGACTTAAAAGAGGCGATCTTAAAGCTCAAACTCAACGACGCGGCGCTCACCTTCGAGCCGGATAACTCCGTAGCGCTCGGGTTCGGTTTCCGCTGCGGATTTTTAGGGCTTCTGCACATGGAAATCGTACAGGAGCGTATCGAGCGGGAGTTCAATCTCGACATCATCACCACCGCGCCCTCGGTGAGCTACCTCGTGCACAAGACGAACGGCGAGAGCTTCTATGTGGACAACCCCTCGCATCTGCCGCCGCCCACCGACATCGAGTACATGGAGGAGCCCATCGTCAAGGCGGAGGTGTATTCTCCGCCCGAGTACCTCGGCTCCATTATGGAGCTGTGCCAGGACAAGCGCGGCGTGTTCAAGGATATGACCTATCTCGACGCGCACCGCGTCCGCCTCGAATACCGCCTCCCCCTCAATGAGATCGTCTATGACTTCTTCGACGAGCTGAAAAGCCGCACCAAGGGCTACGCGAGCTTCGACTATGAGATCGCGGGGTACGAGCGGAGCAAGCTCGTCAAGCTGGATATTCTCCTGAACGGCGAGGTGTGCGACGCGCTCTCCACCATCGTGCACGAGGATCACGCCTACAAGCGGGGCAGAATGCTCGCGGAGAACCTGAAGGACGCTATCCCCCGCCAGCTCTTTGAGATCCCCATTCAGGCGGCGGTGGGCGGAAAAATCATCGCCCGCGAGACGGTGAAGGCAGTCCGCAAAGACGTGCTCGCCAAGTGCTACGGCGGCGACATCACCCGCAAGAAAAAGCTCCTCGAAAAGCAGAAAGAGGGCAAAAAGCGCATGCGCCAGGTGGGCACGGTGGAAGTCCCCTCCGAGGTGTTCATGGAAATTTTAAAGACGAATAAAGATCGGAAATAGGTGTACCATGACCGAAGTCAGGCTTGCAACGGCGGCGGATATACCCGCCATGCGCAGGGTGTACCGCCCCTATGTGGAGGAGACGACGGTCTCCTTCGAATATGAAACGCCGTCTGAGGAGCAGTTCGCGGCGCGGATCGGCGCGATCATGGCAAAATATCCTGTATTTGTGTGCACGGAAGGGGAAACGGTGCGCGGATACGCCTATGCCGCACCTGCCTTCGAGCGCCGCGCCTATGCGTGGTGCGCCGATCTCTCCGTGTATGTCGAACGGGACAGGCGCGGACATGGTATGGGGAAAAAGCTCGAGCGCGCCGTCTCTATGGCATGCAGGGCGCTCGGCTACCGAAAACTATATGCGCTCGTCACGGAGGAGAACGCGGCGAGCGTCGCCTTTCACGAGGCGGCCGGCTACCGCACCGTCGCCTGCTTTCCCGAACAAGGGTACAAAATGGGGCGCTGGCTGGGCGTGCTTTGGCTGGAAAAAGAGCTTTGCGGCGCAGCGTGTGCAGAGAATTTCCCGCGGGAGATAGGGGAACTCCCTGCAGAGAGCCTGCAAACGATTCTTACAGAGGCGAACGCATGAGTTTATTTGAAAGCGTCTATGAATATGTAAAAAAAGTACCGCGGGGCAAGGTCGTCACCTACGGGCAGGTGGCGGCGGCGGTCGGAGCGCCGCGCTGTGCAAGGCAGGTCGGCTGGGCGCTGCACGTCAATCCGGAGCCTGGCGTCATTCCCTGTCATCGCGTCGTCAACCGCTTCGGCAGGCTCGCGCCCGCGTTTGCCTTCGGCGGCGAAGAGGTGCAGGCGAGCCTTCTCGAGGCAGAGGGCGTGGAAGTTGTCGGCGGATACGTCGATCTTGAAAAATACCGCTGGGAGGAATAATATGGCGGGCATCTATCTGCATATTCCGTTCTGCAAACATAAGTGTACATACTGCGATTTTTGTTCCTTTCCCAACCGCATGGACGTGGCGGAGGCATACATGGCGTGCCTCATCAAGGAGATCGAGATGCGCGGCAAGGAGCTTCACGGGCGCACCTTCGATACCGTCTATTTCGGCGGAGGTACGCCTTCCGTCGTCGATCCCAAGTACATCTATGCCGCCATGCGCAAGATCAGGGAGTGCTTTACGCTCTCCGCCCGCCCCGAGATCACCATCGAGATGAACCCCGGCACGGTGAGCGAACAGAAGATCGCGCTGTACAAGCGGGCTGGGATCAACCGCTTCTCCATCGGCTTGCAGACGGCGATCGACAGCCAGCTTGCCGATCTCGGGCGCATTCATACCGTGCGCGACTACCTGTACTGCACCTCGCTTCTGAGGGGGGAAAACTTCTCGGCGGACGTCATGCTGGGCATCAGGAACCAGACAAAAGAGGACGTGAGAAAGACCATCGAGATCGCGGCGGGGAGCGGCGCAAAGCACATCTCCATGTATGCGCTCACGCCCGAGGACGGCACGCCCATCTATACAGACTATCTCAACGGCGAACTGCCCGACGGCGACGAAGTCGCGGAGCTGTACGAATACGGAAGAGGCCTGCTCGCCGAAAAGGGATATATGCGCTACGAGGTGAGCAACTTCTGCAAGAAGGGGTTTGAGAGCAGACACAATCTCAACTATTGGAAGCGGGGCGAATATGTGGGGCTGGGCGTTTCGGCGAGCTCCTTCTTCTCGGGGCGGCGGCTTCTGAACACACTCGATCTCGATGAGTACATGAAGTGCATCCTCTCGGGCTTTTTCCCCGTCATCGACAGCGAGGAAGTGAGCGAAAAGGACGCGCGTTTCGAGTTCGTCATGCTCGGTCTGCGTACGGTGTACGGCGTCTCGGCGGCGGAGTACAAAAAAGCGTTCGGCACAGACTGGAAGGAGGACTTTTCCGCCGCCTATCAGAAGACGAAAAGCTATCTCTTGGAGGACGGCGACGTCACGCGCATCAAAGATGAATACCTCTATGTACAGAACGCGATTTTGAGCGAATACGCGGAGTAGTTCACACTTTTTTCCGCGTTCACGAAATTTTGCGAGCAAAGATGCGACAAATTTCCGTGATTTGAGATCAAATGCAACGAACAACGAACGGCGCGGCGCGCCGTTTTTTGTATAAAATATCCGCTCCGCAATTTTTTTCTGCCGCAGGGGTTGACATTTCGGGGGGGGGTGGTATGATAGAAGACAGAGCGACAGACGGCGCTCAACCAATACTTGATTGCTTTTTTCGGGAAAAAGTGATATAATACGATTATCCGACCGGCAGACGGTCGGAGAGACAAGGAGCAGGTATGTTGAAGTTCAAACAGGAGTACTACGCGGATGTGCGCAT
>CALVLR010000119.1 GCA_944340685.1 uncultured Clostridia bacterium
CGAGCACCATGGTGAACGCGCCCGCCCAGACGGAGAAGCCCAGCCCGAGCGACGTCACGAAGAGGATGTTGCCGAACAGACCGAATACGATGGAGGGCACGCCCGAGAGCGCATCGATGAAGGTTCGGATGACCTTGACGACCTTGCTCCCCTTCTTGGCATACTCATTCAGATAGATGGCGGCACAGATGCCGACGGGCAGCGAAATGAGAAGCGTGATGCCGATGAGCTCGAGGGTTGCCAGCAGCGCAGGGCCGAGGGTAGGAACATTGATGCTTGCCTCCCCGAACAGGAAGTCCGCCGTCAGGCAGGTGATGCCGCTGACGAGAATGTAGATGATGATCGTGAACAGGATGAGCGCGACCAACAACGCGCAGATCATTCCGAAGACGGCGCCCACGGCAGAAAGCAGCCCCTTCTTGCGGAACACGGGCGCCGCGGCGGTGTCGCCATTCAGCACTTTGTTGCCGCGCTTGCCCTTGAACTCCTTGGGAACGAGGTTCAGAGAGAGCGTGATGATGAGCACGAGGACGAGGAGCACGAGGCCCGTTGCAATGAGCGCCGAGCGGTGGACATCGGTCGCATACCCCATCTCCATGACGATGTTCGTGGTGAGCGTTCTGATGTAGGAGAACAGCCCCGTGGGGAAGAGCGCACGGTTGCCCGAGACCCAGATGACCGCCATCGCCTCGCCGACCGCTCTGCCGACGCCGAGGATGAGCGCAGAGATGATGCCCGAGCGCGCTGCGGGAACAACGACGCGGAACACTGCCTGCGCCTTGGTATTTCCCATGGCGAGCGCACCCTCGTAGTACTGCGTGGGAACGGCGTCGAGCGCGTTCTTGGAGAGCGACGTGACGGTGGGCAGGATCATGATGGCGAGCAGCACCGAGCATGTGACGATGCCCCTTCCGCCGATCGGACTGCCGCCCGAGAACAGACTGACGAGCACCTCGAGCCCGAACAGACCGTACACGATGGAGGGAATGCCCGCGAGTACCTTGATGATCTGATCGAAGATGGTGCGAAGATTGATCTTGTTGATCCACGCGACCGTCTTTTGCAGGAACTTGTTTTCGCCCTTGTATTTGAGATGGAACTTATCGGGGCACCAGAATGCAAGGAAGATCGCCGTAAACACCCCCACCGTGCCGCCCAGGATGAGGGCGCCGAAAGTGACGATGAGCGAGTTGACCAGCATGGGCAGGATCCCGAACTGATCGTGCGTGGGCTGCCAGGTCGTCCCGAACAGGAACTTAAAGAAGCCGATCTCGCGGAATGCGGGGATAGAGCCATAGAGGATGTATCCGATGATGCCGAACACCGCCACGATGGAAAGGCACGCGCACACGATGAACAGGATCTTCGCAAACAGCTCACTCGGTTTTGCCTTCGCCCGCCGATGCGTCCGCTGATTGGCTCTCGGTAGTGTATTTTCCATGAGAAACTCCGTAAATCTCGATTACAAACAAATTCCTTTCCCCCCGCAAAGCCGCTGCCTCGCAGGGGGAAAGGCGTACTGATCTGTGCTTAGTCTGCTTCGCCGACGACGATGGGCGTGCCGTTGATATACAGGTTATAGATCTGATCGAAGGTGACGTTCTCAAGCTCGCTGCCCTTCTTCACGATGACTGCGATACCGTCGGTCGCGATCTGGCGCTCGGTGAGCGTCGTCTTCTCCTCATCGGTGAGCGCACGGGAAGACATACCGATGCTGTTGCGACCTTCCTGCGCGTCTGCAATGCCTGCGCCCGAGCCGCTGCCCGTGATGGTGATCGTGAAGTTGTTGTTGGGGTTCGCCGCTTCGAATGCTGCCACAAGATCCTGCATGAGGGGCTCGACGGAGGTGGAACCGGTGATCACGAGGCTGGTCTCACTTCCCGTGTAAGCCTGATATGCGGTCGCCGCCTCCTCCACTTCGGGAAGGTTGATATAGTCCTCACCGACGATCTCCTGTCCTTCCGTGCTCTCGATGAAGCTGATGAGGTTCTTGGCGAGATCGCTGAGCGCGTCGTAGCTCTTATAGCAGAGAACGAAGGGACGGGAAAGCTCGTAATCCCCGGAGAGGATGTTTTCCGTCGTCGCCTCGACGCCCTCTACGTTGACTGCCTGCACGGTATCGGTGTTCTCAAGGTAGGAACCGAGCGAAGCATAGCCGAGGATGCCGTATGCACGGGCAACGTTGGAAATGACCGCTGCCGTGGAGCTCTCTTCGCTGACCACGGAAGCGAGCGAGCCGCTCTCGAGTGCATCGTCGATCGTGGTGCCGTCTGCGCTTGCAACAAGCTCGTCGAATGCCGAACGCGTACCCGAGCCTGCCTCACGGGAAACCGCCGCAACGATGTCCGCTGCCGTCTCCTCTTCTCCGTTCCCGCCGCAGCCTGCCATAAGACCAACCGCCGTAACGGTCATCGCAGCTGCCATTCCGATTGCAAGAATCTTCTTTTTCATAGTTCTGTTACTCCTTTCTTTTCTTCTTTCCTTTTCGTTTTTGTGCCTCTATCATAGCACGCGCTTGTAAAAACACCCGCACAATTTTGTCACGCACTTGTAAATTTTTTCGACGAGTTGTAAAAAAATTTTTACAAGTGCGGCGATGCGGGGACAGAGACCCCTCCCCTATTTACCATATTTATATTGCGCGCGGGCGCGCATGGGGCTTTGCAAGAAGTATGTGCAAAGCGGACGGAAATTTCTCATAAAAATTTCCGCGGCAAAAAAAGCTCCCGATAAGGGAGCGTTTGCATTCGGTTCACTGTACGATCCCGACGATTGTGATCGCAGCGACAATGGCAAGCATGATCACAAACACGACGGCGCGATAGATCCCGTTTGCCGCAAACCGTTTATAGCGCGGACGCGAAAAGAAAGCGAACCCGAGATACCCCGCGATCCCCGCAAGCGCGCCGATCGTCCACCACACATTTTCCAGAAAGTATGCGAGAAGCGCAAACAGGACGGCGACGGCGAAACATACGATCGCACAGACGTACATCTGCTTTGCGCGGCGGTCTTCGATC
The DNA here is from genome assembly GCA_944340685.1 of uncultured Clostridia bacterium. Taxonomy (GTDB): domain Bacteria; phylum Bacillota; class Clostridia; order Christensenellales; family Borkfalkiaceae; genus Gallimonas. The sequence continues at coordinate 3,021 of CALVLR010000119.1, forward strand.
TGTTTCTGAATGATCATATCGTCGTCCGAGACAAGCTCGTCGAGCGTACAGCCCATGAGCCGCGCCAGAAGCTTTAAGGAATCGATGGCGGGATACCCTTTGTCCGTCTCCCATTTGGAGACGGCGGCGCGCGTCACATACAGCCGCGCCGCAAGCTCCTCCTGCGTCATGCCCGTATCGCTGCGATATTTTTTTAATTTTTCTCCAAGCGTCATTGCTTTGCCCTCCTGCCCGTATTGTACCACGAAGCGGCAGAAATGTCACGATACCATTCGTTGCGCAGACGTTTTTCCGACGAAAAACCGCGTTGCGCCGCCCAAAGCGGCGGCGCAACGATCATTGCCTGCTATGCAGGACGACTTTAACAACTTCCGGACGGTTGTTGAGGCGGATGGGGATCGAGCTGTTGCCCAGCCCGCGGCTGACGATCATGCACTTCCCCGCCTCGCGGTACAGCCCCGCAGTGTATTTGGGGAACAGTCCCTGATTGGGGGCGATAAGCCCGCCGACGAGGGGCAGGCGGAACTGCCCGCCGTGCGCATGGCCGCACAGCGTGAGATCGGCGCCCGCCGCGCGGTACACGGCAAACAGCTCGGGCCGATGCGCAAGCAGCAGGGTAAAGCCTTCCTTGGGCAGAAACTCCGTAAGCTTTTGCGCGGAGACGGCTGCAAATTTCGTTTTATCCGCCGTTACAAAGCGCGCGTCCGAGAGCCCCGCAAGCGCGATGTGCGCACCGCCGCGTTCGATCGGTACTGTCTGATCAAGCAGCAGCGTCACGCCAAGCCGCCCGAGAGCCTCTTTGAGGAGCGGAAACTCCTTCGACTTTGCCTCGTGATTGCCTGTAACATAATATACGGGCGCGATCGCGACCGCACGCTCCACAAAACGCAGGGCGTTTTGCATGCCCGGGCGGCGCTTATCGATGAGATCGCCCGTGATCGCAATGAGGTCGGGCTGCGCCGCCCTCAGGAGCACGACAAGTTTTTCCTGATCCATCCCAAAGCGCGCATTATGAAGATCGGAGATCTGCACAATCGTAAACCCGTCGAACGCGGCGGGGAGTTTCTCGCTTGCGACCTCGACCGCGCCCGACTGCACGGCATGATTCTCCCATATCCCCCGTGCCGCCGCAATTACAACGAGCGCGGCAAGCACAATGAGCAAAATATAATACCACTGCATCGCTATTTTCTCCCCTTTGCGCGCTCGAACCGTTCGGAAAGACAGCGCACGGTATTGACGGGCGCACCGGCATCAAACGCCAAACTGAACAGGCCGCAGGCAAACCGCCGTCATCCGCCGCCCGTACTCCCGTAAAACATTGTAACACATCTCGGCGGATTATGCAAGAGAGACGCTTTTTTGTATCATCTTTGCAGCAAAGAACAAACAAAAGCGCGCCACATTTTCAAATGCTCCGCAAAATCGCTTGCAAAACCACGCCGCCTTTGATATAATATACACCGCAATCGAGGCGTAGCGCAGTTTGGTAGCGCGCTTGGTTCGGGACCAAGAGGTCGTGGGTTCAAATCCCGTCGCCTCGACCAAAAACGGAGCAGGATTTTTTCTGCTCCGTTTTTGGTAACCCGGAAAAAGGCAACCCATCGGCTGAGCCGATGGGTCTTTATCTTGATTGCTGTCTTGTCTGCCATCCTTTTGCGCGGCGCACAAGGAACGATCAGCCGAGCTTCGGGATACTCTCAAACCCCTTTTCGAGGTCGGCGTCGGTGGGAATATAGTCGGTCATGGCGCCGTCGTTGTACTGTTTGTACGCGGCGAGATCGAAGTATCCCGTGCCCGTCAGCCCGAAGAGAATGGTCTTCTTCTTGCCCTCCGCCTTGCATTTGAGCGCCTCGTCAACGGCGGCGCGGATGGCGTGCGAGCTTTCGGGTGCGGGGAGGATCCCTTCGCACTTGGCGAACATGACCGCCGCCTCAAACACCTTGCTCTGCTCCACCGAGACGGCGCGCATATAGCCGTCGTGATAGAGCTGGGAGACGACGGGACTCATGCCGTGATAGCGCAGTCCGCCCGCATGATTGGGCGAGGGCATGAATCCGCAGCCGAGCGTATACATTTTGGCGAGCGGGGTGATCTTCGCCGAATCGCAGAAGTCGTAGGCGAATTTCCCGCGCGTGAGCGACGGGCAGCTCGCAGGCTCCACGCCGATAAAGTCGATGTTGTTCTTGCCCTCGAGCTTTTCACCCATAAAAGGAGCGATGAGGCCGCCGAAATTGGAGCCGCCGCCCGCGCATCCGATGATGGTATCGGGCACGATGCCGTATTTCTCGAACGCTGCCTTGCATTCCAGACCGATGACGGACTGATGCAGCAGGACGTGATCGAGCACGGATCCGAGCACATAGCGGCAGTTCGGCGTTGAAACCGCCTTCTCCACCGCCTCAGAGATGGCGCAGCCCAGAGAGCCGCCCGTTCCCGGGTGTTCTTTCAGGATCTTTCTGCCTGCCTCCGTCGTATCCGAAGGCGAAGGAATGACGTTCGCGCCATAGGTGCGGATAACTTCCTTGCGGTAAGGCTTCTGCTCGGCGGACACTTTGACCATATATACATCGAGGTGCAGCCCGTAGAACGCCGCCGCCATCGCAAGCGCAGTGCCCCACTGCCCTGCGCCCGTCTCCGTGGTGATGGACGTTAACCCCTGTTTCTTGGCATAGTATGCCTGCGCCGCCGCGGAGTTGAGTTTGTGCGAGCCGGACGTGTTGTTCCCCTCGAATTTGTAGTAGATCTCGGCGGGCGTATCGAGAAGTTTTTCGAGGTAGTATGCGCGCACCAGGGGCGACGGGCGGAACATGCGGTAAAAGTCGCGGATGCCCTCGGGGATCTCGATGTATTCATCCTTCTCGTTGAGTTCCTGATCGATGCAGTCGTCGCAGAAGACGGGCTGCAGATCCGCCTTGGTGCAGGGCTGCCCCGTTGCGGGATTGAGAAAGGGCGGGTGCTGCGTCTTCATATGCGCCTTTACGTTATACCATGCCGTAGGTATCTCCTTCTCCGTAAGATAGATCTTGTAAGGGATCTCGTGTGCCATGGTTGTTACCTCCTCAAAAAAATTTTATGACAAATAAAAAACACGGATACGATCCGCTTGGGACGAATCGCTCCGTGTTGCCACCCAAATTCACAATTCAAAGAATTGCCTCTTTACAAGCACCATCATGCTCTCTTTCTGTAACGGGAAAGCCCCGTCGGACACTACTCGGACCCTTTCGCATCCGCCCTCGGTAATCCATTCACGCGCGTCGGACTGCTCTCATTTCACCGCCGAGAACTCTCTGAAAATCCGCTGGGAGCACGCTACTCCTTTACCTCATCGGTTTTATTTGATTTTACTATAAGAATTTTCAAATGTCAATAGAATTTTCAATTTATTCTATAAGATTTTCTGATAGCCGCTATAAGAAAAAGACATAATTGTTTTCTTCTATACTACATTTTATGCGCACGCGCATGTGATTTTAAAAGCTCAGCTTTGAAGATTTTCCCGCAGGCGGTCGAAAAAGGAAAACAGCTGCCGGCGCTCTTCCTCGGAAAATCCTGCCGTAAGCCGCTCCTCCATTGCGCCGATCACAGCGTCCGATTTTTCAACGAACTCCGCCCCGAGCGGCTCCTCCCCTTCGTGCATGGAAAGCACTTTGAGAAGAAATGTGTTCGGGCCCGAAAAAACGGCACGCAGGGTGCCGTTATCCGTTTCTGCCATCAGGCGAAGAGATCGCGATAGAGCGCGATGTTTTCAAACGAGAAGCTCTTTTCGCCGCGCTCAATGGCGGAGACGATCTCTACCGTTCTGTCGTTGAAGGGTGTGGGAATACCCGCCTTCTTTCCCTGCTCGCTGACCGCGCCGTTGATGAACGCGATCTCGCAGGGCTTGCCGTTTTTGATGTCCTGCAGCATGCTCGCAACAAGGTTTTTGTGCTTTTTCATCGCCACGGGAATGAGCAGGAAAGAGATCTTCTTTTTGAGCGCGCCCTTATAGTCGAAAAGTTTGACGATGTCGTGCCCCTGCACAGGCTCCACCTTGACGCCGAGCGCGCGGGAGACGTCGATACACTCCTTGATGATGCGCTGTGCAACGCGGCGGGAATCCTTGCGCTGCGCAACCTCGCCGAACGTTCCGCCCGTGACGGTGGAAAGCCCCGAGAATGCGCTGTTGATGAGGAGCTTCGACCACCTTGCGCCGATGAAGTTCTCCTCCACGACGACGGTTCCCATGCATTCGAGGAGTTTTTTCGTCTCCTCGAGACGATTGCCCTTTCCGTATGCGCCCAGCGAGAAGGTGAGCGCGGAGGGATCGGACGTGAGTTCGGAGACGCCGCTGCCGTGGAAGGTGGCGCCCCATGCAATGGCGCAGCCGAGCGTTCTGTCCGCCCCAACGATTTCGGCGATCCCCGGCTCGGGAAGTCCGTTCTGGCAGGTGCAGATCGCCCCGTCCGCTTTGAGATGCTCTTTCAGAAAGGCGACGACCTCGCGGTTTTGCTGCTGCTTGGTCATGAGAAGGATGATGTCGTACTCCCCTTCCACCTCTTCGGGCAGGAGCGCGTTGACCTTCTGCGTGAACTGCACCGTACCCACGATCTTTGCGCCCTCTCTTTTAAGCGCCTCCACGTGCGCGCGGTTGCGGTTGACGAGATCGATCTCTACGCCCGCCTTTGCGATGTATGCGCCGAGCACCGTACCCAAAGCGCCCGCGCCGTAGATCATGTATTTCATTTTCTTACTTCCCCTCTTTGAGATATTTTTTCAGCCCGTCTGCGCGGTCGGTGCGTTCCCATGTGAATTCGTCCCGCCCGAAATGTCCGTATGCCGCCGTCGCCGCATAGGCGGGGCGGTTGAGCGAGAGCGCGTCGATGATCGCCGCGGGGCGAAGGTCGAACTCCTTTTTCACGATCTCGGCGATCTCGTCGTCGGGAAGGCGCCCTGTGCCGAACGTCTCCACAAACACGGAGACGGGGCGCGCCACGCCGATCGCATAGGCGATCTGCAGCTCGATCTCATCGGCAATGCCCGCGGCAACAATGTTTTTACAGATATAGCGCGCCATGTACGTTGCGCTGCGGTCGACTTTGGTCGCGTCTTTTCCCGAGAACGCGCCGCCGCCGTGCGGGCATCTGCCGCCGTAGGTATCGACGACGATCTTCCTGCCCGTGAGCCCCGAATCGCCCTCCGGACCGCCGATGACGAACTTGCCCGTGGGGTTGATGAAATAGCGGGTGTTCCCGTCGAGAAGATGCGCGGGGATCACCGCCTCGATGACATACTTCCTGATGTCCTCTGCGATCTTCTCCTGCGCGACGTCCTCCGCGTGCTGGGTGGAGACGACGACGGTATCCACGCGCACGGGCGCTTTCCCTTCGTACTCGACGGTGACCTGCGTCTTGCCGTCGGGACGGAGATAGGTCAGAA
>CALVLR010000120.1 GCA_944340685.1 uncultured Clostridia bacterium
CGAAGCAGGCAAACTGCGTCTGGCGGAAGAGCGTGGTGCGGATCATATCCATGAAGTAATTGAGAAGGTACTTTTTGAGCTTCTTATCCTCCGTGGTGTGCAGGAGATATTTGAGAAGCAGTACTTCGTTGACGGTACTAGCGACTTCCGCGACAAAGATCTTGTAATCCGCCTTGGCGTACGGCTGACTGCCGTTGGAGAAGTAGGAATGCAGCGCGTGCCCCATCTCGTGCGCAATGGTGAATACGTTGTTCGTCGTGGGCTGGTAATTGAGGAGCACATACGGGTGGTTGCCGTATACACCGATGGAATACGCACCGCCGCGCTTGCCCTCCGTCTCGCAGACGTCGATCCAACGCTCGTCGCGCCCCTTTCTGAGCAGCGCGTTGTATTCCTCGCCGAGCGGCGAAAGCCCCTTTAAGACGACTTCGAACGCTTCCTCGAAGGAGAGACGCAGCTCTGCATTCTCCACAAGCGGAATGTGCAGATCGTACATGTGCATCTCGTCAAGCCCGAGCGTCTTCTTGCGCACCGCCATATAGCGGTGCATCACGGGCGCGTATTCGTCGACAGCGGAGATGAGGTTGTCGTAAACGTCGCGCGTGACATCCTCCTCGAAGATCGCCGCCGAAAGGCAGCTCTCGTATCCGCGCACGTTTTTATAGAAGATGTCCTTCTTGACGTTGCCGAAATACGTCGTCGCGAGCGTATTGATGATCTTGCCGTATGCGGAGTAGTATTTTTTGAACGCCTTGGCACGGTCGGCTCTCTCGCCTCCGCTCAGGATCACGGAGTACAGACCGTGCGAGAGTTTGACGCGCTTGCCCTGATATACAATATAAGGAAGATTGAGTTCGGCGTCGTCGAGCATATCGAAAACGTCGCCGGCAACGCTCAAAGGCTCCGCCGTCTGTGCCAGGATCATCTCTTCCTTTTCCGAGAGCACATACTTCTTGCGCGCAATGAGGCGCTTTAAGGTATAGTCGTAATCTTTCAGGCGCTCATCCGCAGCGATCGCAGAGAGCGTTTCCTCAGGCAGCGCCGTAAGCTCCGGTACGGCAAATGACGTGAGCGCACCGTATTTTGTAAACAGCGTCATGACTTTCGCGGTGTAAGAATTGTATTTTGTGACGCGCACATCTTCGTCGTTCTTCAAAAATGCATAGAGGTAGACGCGCATGAGTCTGATCTCGTATGCGTCGGTCATGGCGAAATACGCCGCGACGTTCTCCGCAGAATTGAGCTTCCCGCGGAACTGCGCGACATCGGGAAGCGTTTCCAGCGCGGCAAACGCCGCTTCCCATGCCTCGTCGCTCTCAAAGATGTCCTCCGTTTTCCATTTGTATTTTGTTTCAACTGTTTTGCGTTCCATTGCTGTCTCTCCTGATCGATTTGCCGCCGTTTTCGGGGCGAATGTTTTTCGTTAATTTTTAAAACTGTGAATGGGTGCGGGAATGAGTCCGCCGCGGCGGATAAATCTGCCCGCGTCTCCGCCGTGTACGGGCATGACGGGCGCGCGGCCGAGAAGTCCGCCGAAACTGACTTCGTCCCCCACGCCCTTCCCCGGCGCAGGGATCACGCGCACCGCCGTCGTCTTGTTGTTGACCATGCCGATCGCGGCTTCGTCGGCAATGATGGCGGAGATCGTCGCCGCAGGCGTATCGCCCGGGATGGCGATCATATCCAGCCCGACCGAACAGACGCACGTCATTGCCTCCAGCTTCTCCAACGTGATCCTGCCCGCCGTAGCCGACTCGATCATGCCGATGTCCTCCGAGACGGGAATAAACGCGCCCGAAAGTCCGCCGACGCGGGAGGACGCCATGACGCCTCCCTTCTTGACCGCGTCGTTGAGCATGGCGAGCGCCGCCGTGGTGCCGTGGCAGCCCACGACTTCCAGTCCCAGCTCCTCTAAGATATGCGCGACGGAATCGCCGCGCGCAGGCGTAGGCGCGAGCGAAAGATCGACGATGCCGAAGCGTGCATGAAGGCGCTTTGCCGCCTCTTTGGCGACGAGCTGCCCCGCGCGGGTGATCTTGAACGCTGTGCGTTTGATCAGCTCCGCCGCATCGGTAAGGTCGGCGTCCGGAATAAATTTAAGCGCGTGCTGGACGACGCCGGGGCCGGAGACGCCCACGTTGATGACGGTATCCGCCTCGCCTACGCCGTGAAATGCACCCGCCATGAAGGGGTTGTCCTCCACCGCGTTGCAGAACACCACCAGCTTTGCGCAGCCCAATCCGTCTCTTTGCTTTGTGCGGGAAGCCGTATCGAGGATGATCTCGCCCATCAGACGGACGGCGTCCATATTGATGCCCGATTTGGATGAGCCGACATTGACGGACGAGCACAGCCGCTCCGTTTCGGAGAGCACTTCCGGAATGGTCTTCAAGAAGATCTCTTCGTAATCCGCCGTACCCTTATGCACGAGCGCGGAATAGCCGCCGAGAAAATCGATCCCAAGCTCCTTTGCCGCGCGGTCGAGCGCTCTGCCCACGAGCGCGCTCTTTTCGGGAAACGCCGCCGTAATGAGGGAGACGGGCGTGACGGAGACCCGCTTGTTTACGATCGGGATCCCGTACTCGCGGGAGAGGTCCTCCGCCGTCCTGACAAGATCTTTCGCACTGCGCATCACGCGGTCGTATACCGCCTGCGCGGTCTCCTCCGCCGTGGCGCGGATGCAGGGAAGGAGCGAAATACCCATCGTCACCGTACGGATGTCGAGGTGCTCCTTTTCGATCATTTCTATCGTTTCAAGTACATCGAATTTGTTGAACATGTGCCGCTTCCTCAGCCTCAGACGTTATGCATGGCGTCAAAGATGTCCGCATGCTGGATACGGACGGTCATGCCGATCTTTTCGCCCATTTGGGAAAGCGCGAGGGAAAGCGCCGCAAAATCTTCCCTGCTCTCGGAAGTATCCACCATCATGATCATGGCAAACTGATCGCCCAGGATGGTCTGCGATATATCTTCGATATTGACGTTGTGCTCAAACAGAAAGCCGCTCACTTTGGCGATGATGCCGCGTCTGTCGGTGCCCGTCACGGTTACAACTGCTCTCATATCATGTGTTCTCCTGATGAAAAATTACAATTCAGCCGATGATCTCGTATTCGATGAGCAGGTTCCCCTGCGAGATCATGCGCACGGACTGTCCCTCCTCGAAGGGCGGAAAGTCCTTCTCTCCGTCGATGTAGATCTGGCGGACCATATCTTCGTCCCGTTTATAGTTATGCACGCGAAACGTTGCAACGTTCACATCGACGCCGTCGACCGTCGTCCAGTCTTCGATCCCGTCAAACGGCGCAACGGAATATTCTTTCAGCCCGCGCGATATGAACTTGAGCATGCGGTAATAGGCGTGCACGCGCTTGAAACAGATCCCGATATAGGGAAAGAGAAAAATAATGTACAGCGCCACGATGATGCAGGCGGCCGCCGTCGCCCATGTCTTGTTAGGGTCGTTATAGGGAAGCCCGAGATAGTAGACGAACACGGCGATAAATCCGGCGAGAAAGAGCGCCGTTGCAACGTAAAACCCGAGCAGGATGCGTTTCCGCTGCCGGTGAGCATCCCACAGGTCACTGTCCTGATATAATCTGATCATGAATTCCTCGAATGCGCAGAAAAACTTCTGCAAATATTATACTCGTTTTTTTCGGGAAAGGCAAGCCGACGCATGCCCGCCGCCATTTTTTGTACTTATAAGCAAGATAAGCTCTTATTTTGCAATAAAGAGTACGCCGAGCGTATTTCTGCCGCAGTGCCCCGTTATGACGGAACCGGCGACCGTTTCGAGCACCTCGTCGAAGGTGAAAAGCTCCTTTACCTTCTGCCGCGCGACCTCGACGACCGACTCGTCGGCGCAGCTGTGCGTGATGAAACAGCGCGTCTTATCGTAATCGTGATATTTTTCGGCAAGATCGGTCACATATTGAGCGATGCACTTCTCCATGCTGCCGCGGTATTTCTTGCCGGCGACAAGCTGTCCGTCTTCCATCTCGATGAGCGGATGGATCTTCAGAAGATTTGCCCCGTACAGCGCCATGCGGGAGCACCTGCCGCCCTTATAGAGATAGTCCAGGCGGTCCGGCACGAACGACGTATTGACTTTGGGACGGACAGCGCTGATTTTTTCAACGATCTCCTCTGCCGAAGCGCCCGCGTCGCGAAGGTCCGCCGCCAGCAGGATGACAAGCCCCTGCCCCGTGGAGAGTGCCTTGGAATCGACGGCAAACACCTTTCCGCCGAACGATTTTGCCGCTTCCGCCGCATAGGAATAGGACGAAGAGGCCTTGGAAGAAATATTGAAATGAATGACGGTATCGCCCGCTTCCACATAGGGGCGGAAAAAGTCTTCATAGTCCGCAATGCTGGGAGCCGCCGTTTTGGGGAGCTGTCCCGTTGCTTCCACATACTTGAAAATGTCCTGCGGGACGATGTCGACGCCGTCCGAATAAGCGGTTTCCCCCAGAATAACTGAGAGCGGCTTGATCCCGATGCCGCGCTTTTGGATGTTCTCGCCGAGGCCGCAGGTGCTGTCTGCCGTGATTCTGATCATACAATCCTCCGTATCGTTATCGTTTATATTCACAAATATCCCTATCCGCGATCGGGAAAGGAAATTATGTGCGCTGATACCTTCCGCCGCCCGGCGCCCTGGTCAGGAAAACATGTTTTGCAGAGCGGCGCGGAAATTCTCCCAGCCTGTTGTAAATCCCTTGATGGAGATCGCCCAGTCGGGCACGACGCCGATAATATCGGAATAGCGGAGCGTGCCGACTTCCGTGGAATCGTGGCTCACGTTGCGGTGGTCGCCGAGAAAAAAGATCTCCCCTTCCCTGACGGTAACTTCTCCGAAATCGGGCGTGACCCCCTTGGTATACGGCTCGTCGAGCGCGGTATACTCCCCGCCCGCGGGTCTGACATAGACCACGCCGTTTTCGCATTTGACGGTATCGCCTTCTTTTGCGATCAGCCGCTTGATGATATTCTCTGTTCCCGCCGAAAAATCGTCGCTTCCGGATACGTCGATAATAATAATATCTCCGCGCTCTGCCGTAAAACTGCGGAGTGCATAGACGACGTCGCCGTCGCGGACGGTATCCTCCATGGAGGATCCCGAAACGACGACCGCAAACGTATACAGCGTGCGCAGAAAACTCAGGCACAAAACAGCCAGAAGCAGGACGATAACGACTGCGGCGGCAATGTACGGCGCAGGGCTCTTCCGCGGCTCGTTCAGCATGCGCGGGCGATGGATCGTTTTCAATCTTCTGCCTCCGAAATACGCTTTACCCGCTTTTTCAGTTCGTCCGGCGAGAGCATGACAACTCTCCCGCAGGTGAGGCATCTGATCTTATAATCCGCGCCTGTCCGGACAATTTTCCAAAGCCTGCCGCCGCACGGGTGCGGTTTCTTCGTCTCGACGACCGTACCGAGCGTAAACTGCGTCAGATCCATAGGACATTGTTGATGAGCACTTCGCCGCTGCCGACGAACACTACGGAGATAACATCCAGAAAGCTTTCAAGGTGCTGCCCCGTCTCTGTTTTGAAATCGGACGGTTCAAAAAAGAGGCTCTTCCACTTCCCGCCGCCCTCGATGTGCGCCTCTGCGCTGTATCCGCGCTCCTCGTTCGCGTCCGAATAGAACGTCACTTTCAGGGAGACGTCTTCTTTGCTATACGCATCGAGGCGGAACGCCGCGCCCTCGGGAGCTGCATACCGCGGCTCGCTCACACGGTACGAGACGAGCCCTGCCTCCGCCGTCGCCCCGAGGATCCCGCCGTAGCCGGGAAGCAGCTTGGCGTCCGTGCCGGCGCTGTCGGAAAAACAGTTGGCCATGGAGCGGGCGCGGTGACGGAATCCCGCCACGCCGTTGGTGCCGTCCCGCCCCGACTCATACAGAACGCGGCTTTTCAGGCATGCATTACGATACGGACTTTCGATGACGACTTCCTGGATCTTGGACGTGACCGAAAAATTGTTCGAATAATTTGCAAACGCATAGACGAGTGCGCGGCGGCTTCCTTCGTAGATACTGAGCGGGAAGGTCGCAACGCTGCCTTTGAGATCTGCCGCCGTTCCGAGAACGCGCGTCCAGTCCCGTGCGCGGGCGCCCGTGATCTTCTCCGTATAGAAGATGCCGCAGCTCACGATCTCGCCGTCTTCATCGTAAGTCGCTTTCACCGTAAGATTGCCGTGCTCGTCTTCCCCGATCGAGATGCCGACGGGTGCGCTGAGAAAGACGGAGCGGTTTTTGAGATACTTATCGAGAAAGAGGTCGATGTCGGCAAGGGAATGCGTGCCGATCAGGCCGTTCCCGTGCGCGGAATAGAGGAACGCCTTTTCGATCCCGGGGTTTAAAAGCTGAAAGGTATCGTACACGCGGTCGTAATCGTGTTTGGTATCGTTGACGGCGGAGAGCAGCAGCACGGGGCACTTGACGTAGGGCGCATAGCTCTGCGAATCGACCCCCGCAATAAAGCGGTGGCGCTCTTCGTCGAACACGCGCTGTTCGCCCGCGAACTTTTCCATGCCGCGGTATGCCCACCACCCTGCCGCACATACGGTGATCATACAGGCCAGCGACGTATAGGGCGCGATCTTGAAGAGCACCTCGCCGCCCGTCCTGAGGCCGATCGCGCCGAAACGCGTGACTTCTTCCCTGGAAGAGAGAAATTTTGCGGCGTAGCGCGCGACGCCCGCCCATTCGTACCAGCACGTTTCGCGCGCCGTCGGTTCGGCATACTCCAGATGCCGCCCCGCGCGCACAAAATTTGCATAATCCACCTCGGACGGATACTGCGTACAGCGGTCTGTGCCGTTGTCGCCGCAATAATCCACGCTCAGAACGCCGTATCCGCGCGAAACAAAGCGCCTGACAAACGCGTCGTCAAACGGGTGCCCCGCCTCGTACAGAACGAGTACGACCGGAAAATGCGCCTCTCCCTCGGGGAAGGCATACTGTGCGTAAATTTTTACCCGCGTCTGTCCGATCTTCCGTCCGTAAAAGACAATATCCTGAAAGACGGCGCCTTCCCGCTTGTCCTCCGCGAGCACATGCTCTTCGAGGGGAAGCGAGTCGTCGAAATCCTTCCACAGCGTTACGGGCGTTAAAAACGTGTTTACCAAAGCGATTTACCTCACTCCGCAAAAATTTGGGAACCGTGCCGCTCGGTGGCCTTTTTCACCAAAAGTTTGCGGTCGATCCGATGTTTAAGTTCCTCCACATGGGAGATGATGCCGATGGAGAAGTGTTCTCCTTTGAGTTTTTCGAGAGAATCCATCACGACGTCGACGAGATGTTCGTCGAGTGTGCCGAAGCCCTCGTCGAGGAAGAAAAATTCGATGGGACGAAGGGATTTTTTGCAGATCTCGGCGCTGAGCGCGAGTGCAAGGGAGAGCGAGACGAGGAAGGTCTCGCCGCCCGAGAGCGTGTAGACCCCGCGCAGCAGCCCGCCGTTGAAATTGTCGCCCACGAAAAAGCCCTTGTCGTAACGGAGCGTATATCTCCCGTCCGTGAGCGAAAGAAGCTGCCGTGTGGCGTTCGCCGCCACCGTCTGCAAATACTCCTCCGCCGCGAATTCCATAAATTTATTGCCTTCGAGCAGCTTTCTCAACCGCTCGTAGAGCGTCGCACGCTTTTCTTTTTCGGAACGTTCCTTTTCCAGGACGCGTTTTTCCTTCAGGCCCGCCTCTGCACGGGCAAGCTCCTCGCGCCTGACGGCGAGCGCCTGCGCGCCCGACGTCGCCTCCTTCTCCGCAGCCTCAAGCTTTGCCGCGAGCGCCGCGTATACTTCGTCGGTCGCAGAGGAGAGATCTTCCGCGCTGAGTTCGCGCAGCCGCGCGCGGATCGCCGCCCAGTCGTCGCGGAACTTTGCGACGCGCTCCCGCGCCGCCGTCGGATCGCCGTATTTTGCGGCGAGCGCAGCCGCCTCTTCGGCTCGTTCGAACGCTCCCGCCGCAAGCGCCTCTTTGAGCCGCGCCGAGGCGTTTTCCGCCGCCTCGCGCGCCGCCTGCTCCTCCGAAGCCGCCCGCGCCAGCGCGGTGCGCGCCTCTGCAAGGGCGTTTGCCGCCGTCTCCTTTTCTTTGACGCGGCGTGCGCGCTCTCTGCGCAGTCCGGCAAGTTTTTCCTCCATTTCAGACAGAGGTTCTTCCTCCCCCTTTACCGCGCCGCTCAGCCGCCCGATGCGCGCTTTGGTCGCCTCGAAATCAAGGGAGAGCCTGCGCAGGTTCTGAAGGTGCAGATCGTAGCGCCCTTTCGCCTTTTCGAGCGAGAGCTTCTTTTTTTCCACCTCGCCGCGCGCTCTTTGCCGCGCCTCGAAATCGGCGCGGAGCGCTTCCATATCGGGGCGGTCGCCGGCGGCGAGCCGGTTATATTTTTCGATGAGCGGACGGGTATCCGCCTGCGTCTCGGGATAGCGCGCTTCTAAGGCGGAAAGCTCGGAAGAAAACTGCGCGTACTCCCCTTTGAAGAGCGACTTCGCGTGCGTTTCAAGAAAGCCGACAAAGTCCTCTTCGCCGAGCGCCGCCGCTTCTTTTTCCAATTTTACGCGTTCTTCTTCGTATGAAAAATCGACGAACGCGGTGCGCTCTTCGGCAAGCGCCCGCTCCGTTTTTGCAAAATCCGCCTGCGCGCGCGCAAGCTCGTCCGCCGCCACCTGCATGCTCTTTGCGCGTGCAATACGTTCGGAGAGCGCCCGCTCCGCCTCTTCCGCCGCCGCGCCGTCCCATACGGAAGCCGCGCGTGCAGCTTCCTCCGCCTTTTTGAGCGCCGTTTCCGCGGCGGAAAGAACTTTTTTCCGATCTGCGGCGCGAAGGCTGCATTCCTTCGCCTCTTTTGCCGCCTTTACGACGGCAGCCGCTCCGCCGAGACGGTCAAGCTCGCCGTTGAGCTGTTTCATTTCCTCCAGGCGGGCTTCGAGCTTATTCATTTCGGCTAAGGCGCGGTCGCGCTCCTTGCGGCGGCGCACCTTTTCGGCAAAGGCTTCCGACTCTTTGCGGAGCGCGGAGAGCGCCGTCTGCGCCTCCTTCTCCCGCGCGGCGAGAAGGCGCGTCTCCTCTCTGAGCGCCTCCACAGACTGCGCGGAGATCTCCGCATACTGCTCGAGGCGGGCGTTCGTCAATTCAAGCGCCTGCTTTGCCTCCGTGAGCCGCGCGCCCGCGCGCTTCACCAGCCCCTCGCCGTACGATTCGAGGTCGAACAGCCGAGAGATGAGTTTCAGGCGGTCGCCCCGCACAGATTTTACAAACTGTGCGAACTCCCCCTGCGGGAGCGCGATGCACTTTTCAAAATCCTTCTGTTCAAGTCCGATCACCCGTTCCAGAAAAGCGTTGCTCTCGCGCACGCCGTCGGCGACGGCGATCCACTCCTCTTCTCCCCTGCGCTCGTATACCTTTGCGGTCTGCACCACATTCTTGCGCTTGAGTTCGCGGTCGACGCGGTACTTTCTGCGCGCGCCGTCGTAAAAAATTTCAAATTCAAACTGCACGTCTGCCCTGTCGGCATTGTAGTTGATGACGTCGGCAATGCTGCCTGAGCGGGAACGGGCGACGTTCCCGTAAAGAGCGAACCCGATGCAGTCGAGGATCGTGCTCTTCCCCGAGCCTGTATCGCCGAAGATGCCGAAGATCCCGAATTCGAGGAGTTCTTCAAAGTTTACCGTTGCGCGTTCGGAAAAGGAGTTGATCCCGCAAAACGACAGATAGGTCGGTTTCATACTTCCTCCCCGAGCAGCTCCAGAAACGCCTCTTTCAGCTCGTCGGACGGCGTTTCCCCGTACAGTGATCTATAATATTCCGTGAACAGCTCCTCCGAAGAGAGCGAACTGCGCACGATCAGGGGCATATCCGCCGCGGTCTGCGTGCGGACGATGAGGGAGACAAGCCCCTCGTTCGCCTCGCGGAGCGCCATTGTCTCGCGGGCGGTGAGCGGCGCGTCGAGGTGCAGCGTCAGCTCGATAAAAGCGTTTTCATACTGTCTGAGAAGCCCGAGCGCAGATTCAACGCCGAGCGCCTCGAGCCGCACGAGCTTTTTGCCCGATGTAAGCCCGATCTCCCGCTCGAACACGACCCTGTCTCCCTCCGTTCTCAGAAGGGCGACGCTCTTGGGGATATTTGCCTCGTCGAAGGCATATTGCAGCAGCGAACCGCTGTAATAAACGTTATCGCGCAGCCGCTGGCGCTTGTGGAGATGCCCGAGCGCCGTGTAAGCCTCCGCAGGGAAGCACTCCACAGGCACGATGCGGGCGCCGCCGAGCTGGATATCGCGCTCGCTTTCGCTGACCGTGCCGCCCGCGGCGAAGAGGTGCGTCAGAAGGACGTACGGGACCCCTTCGGGGCGCGCAGCCGCCCCCCGCGCGATCCAGCGGGAGACTTTTTCGGAATACAGCTCCTCCGTCTTTTCCTCTTTGAGGCGCGCCTCGTTGGGGTACGGGAGCGCGTTGATATACAGCCGTTCCCCCGCCTCGTTTTCAAGGAGCAAATGATTTTCGCCCGCGTCCACGGCATGCACGCCGCGCGCGCCGCCCGCAGGAACGGGGCGCGTTGCGCCGCCGAAGAGAAAAACCCCCTCCTCCGCCGCAATGGGCGCGGAAGCGGCGAGGCGGACGCCGTCGTCGTGATTGCCGCTGATGAGCACAACCGCGCGCCGGTCGCCCGCAAGCCGCCTGACGGCGCGGAAGAACACTTCCTCGGCGTCGGCAGAGGGCATGAATGTATCGAAGACGTCCCCCGCGACGAGGATCACGTCTATCTTCTCGCCGTCGCAGATGCGGACGAGTTCTTCGAGCGCTTCCGCCTGTTCGGGAAGGCGCTCGCGCTCCATCAGCCGTTTGCCGATGTGCCAATCGGAAGTGTGCAGAATTTTCATGAGAGAAAAGCCTTGCGGCAAACCGCAAAAACAAATTGCAATCCGCCGTCGGTTATGATATACTTATGATTATGTTACATGCAATGAGGCGAGAAACAGGGCGCCAGACGAACAGGCACCATCGCCGCATGATATACTATTATATAACGATACGGAAAAAAAATCAAGCGTTGAACTTGCATTCCGCCAAATTCCGGCCGCAAAACATTTTTTGAGGAGGCGCCGCTGAAGTTATGTCTTTCGCAGCATTTTCCAAAGATTTTACCGCGAATATGTTCACCAGCGTGGAAAATCAGTTCATCACAAAATATCTGCCGCAGGCGGACGGAGACGCTGTGCGCGCCTATCTCTACGGACTGTATGTCTGCCAATGCAGCGGCGAATTTGAGGCGGAGACGGCGGCAAAACTTCTGAGGATCCCTCTCGGAAAATTTATCTCCATTTTTGAATTCTGGGAGGAGTGCGATCTGGTACGCATTCTCTCCCGCTCTCCGCTCATGCTTGAATACCTGCCCGTGAATGCGGCGGTGGGCAAGCCCAAATCGGTGCGCCCCGAAAAATACGCCGCCTTCAACCGCGAGTTCTATCAGCTTCTGCAGCGCGCGAAAAAAGATTTCAAGCCCTATGAGATGCAGCGCATTCTCGAATTTCTTGAAAACGAACCCATGGAGCAGCAGGCATTTCTGCTCGTGGCGGAGTACTGTGTGAAGAAGGACGGCGAGAAGGTCTCCTCCGCGCACATGCTGAACAAGGCGCAAAAGCTGTGCCGCGAACACAAATACACCTATGAGCAGGTGGAGGCGGACCTCGCCGACTTCAACGCCCGCGAGAAGGAACTCACGAAGCTGTTTACTTTGCTCGGCATTTACCGAAAGCCGCAGGATCAGGACTATGCCTATCTCGAAAAATGGTCCTCCCGCGGCATGCAGACGGGCGCAGTCGCCGCATGTGCGGAGACACTCAAAAAAGGCTCCCTCGCTTCGCTCGATCTGCTCGTGGAAGAGCTTGCCGAAAAGGACTGCAAGACGGAAAAAGAGGCGCGCGAATACCTGAAACAGCGCGAGATACGCACAAATATTGTGTTCAAGGTAGCGAGAAAACTGGGCGTGAAAGTGCAAAATCCCCGCCCGTTCGCCGAGGAATACGCCGAAAAATGGTTGGAACGCGGCTACGACGAGGAAAGTCTGCTGCTCGTTGCAGGCCTCGGCATGAAGCTCTCGTTCGGGTTCCCCGAGCTGGATACCCTGCTCGACCAGATGTACGGCATGGGCATTGTAGACAGCGCGAGCGTCAGGGCATACTGCGCGGAGCGCGAGAGCCGCCTCAAGCTCCTGCAAAAATTGCAGCCGCTGTGCGGCGTGATCAAAAAGACGACTGCGGCGCTCGATATGGTCGCCGCATGGAAGAACTGGGAACTCTCCGACGCGCTCATCATGGAGGCTGCAAAGCGGAGCGCGGGCGCTTCCTCACCGCTGCCCTACATCAATAAGCTGCTCTCCGAATGGAAACGCGAAGGGATCACCGATCCAGCGGCGATCCCCGAAAAATCAGCGGCGGGCACGCAGACCGCGCAGCCGCGCGACTACCGCACGAAGGCAGACATCAACGCCGACGCAAGAAGCGCCCGCGAACGGTGGTATGCCCTCCGCCGCAACGCCGCCGTTGAACGCGCGGAACATGCAAAAGCAGCAGCCGAAAAAGACGAGCAGTTCGCAGCGGCGGAGCGCGAACTCAAAAGAGCAGAGATCGACCTCGCCAAGGCGGAAGTCTTTTCTCCCGCCGATCTGCCCGCCATACAAAGCCGCATCGGACAAGCGAAGGTGCAGCGCGCCGAAGCGCTTTCGCGGCTGCATATGACCGACGCGGATTTTGTGCCGAAATATGCATGCGTCAAGTGCTCGGATACAGGATTTTTGCCCGACGGCAGAATGTGCGACTGTTACGTACCTGAACAAGAATAAATCAGGCAATTTAACAAAAGAGCCATGTTTTTGCAAAAACATGGCTCTTTTTTGCTCACTTTTAAGCGTACTGAAAAGTATTACGTCTGACATAATACTATGAAAGCCCGAGGAAATGGACTATTCGTACTCCCCATAGTCGCGGCGATCGGGCGGGGTTTGCGGACTTTGCGGCATGGCGGCGCATTCCCTGCCGCCGCTCCACCGCCCTTTCTTCTCGGGTTTCGGCGCTGAGCGCACCTCGACGAGCACGACGTCGACCCCGATTTTTTTTACGCATTTCAGCTCGATAAACAGTTCCGATCTTCCCCACCGGAATCCCTTTCCCCCGGGCGCGACGATGCCCTGCACCCTTCCCTCGGGATATGTAAA
>CALVLR010000121.1 GCA_944340685.1 uncultured Clostridia bacterium
CGTCTCATTCACCATCGCGTCCTTTCCGCTTAAATTGAGAAGCTGCTTGGGGGTCTCTTTTCTCGACAGCGGCCAGAACCGCGTCCCCCCGCCCCCTGCCATGATCACTGCGTATGTCTTCATAGAGTTTCGATCAAATCCGTCACATTTTCCTTAAATTTCGCATTTGTAAAGAGTTCATGAACGCGTCGTTCTGCGTTTTATTCTTGTACGAGATCCGAACACCGTGGAATAGCCTCTTACTTCTCCCTCGGTCACTTCCCGCCTGGTCTCTGCTGTCAAATTTGATTTTTCCAACATGAAAAAATATTTCCATGGAGTAGCCGATGTCCTGCAGCGCGGCGGAGGCCGAAACAAACGCATGCATGATCTCTCTCTCCCGCCTGTACATTTCCCTAGCGCGGAAAGACAAAATCTCTGATACTATTATACCAAAGCTTTACCTTATAATCAAGTGTTTTGCCGAGAAAAGGTTGCAGAAAAGTTTTTATGCTTAAATTTTTTAATTAAATGCATCGATTTCGACTCGCAATTTTCAAAACAGAGTAAAATTGGATTCTCTTGATCAATCCGGCTTTGGGATTTGGTATTTTTTGGAATCGTTTGCAGTAAATGTTTTTCATGACTCCGTCATGCAAATACATGATTTTTTCATAAGAATATCAAAACCCGCCATGGCTCCTTTTTCAGTATGTGCGGCAAACGCAGATTTATCTGCACCAGACGCAAGACCCTTTTTTTGCTTCTTTGTACCGCTATAAAGCAAAAAACAGATACTCCTTTTCCGGAATATCTGTTCAAAACTGATTACCATTTTAATTTTTTGCTTTCCGCATACATTTCTCAGCTTTGTTTGCCGCGCCTGCCGCGGCGGATCGCCCGCAAGGATACGCTCCTTTACCCCGCCTGAAGGAGTCTCCCGCCCTGCACAGAGTCGATCCGGATGCGTACGATCGTTTTATCGTCGCTGTGGAGCTTTCCGACTGTACGGTCCTGCTGCGCAGATCGCACAAACAGCTCCTCAACAGGAAGAGCATTGACAGTCTGCCCCGGTGAGTATTGGATATAGTCGCTGATACCATCCGAGACGAGGTACACGGCATCGCCGTATTCCAAATCGAGATGCGAGACGCGAAAACAATCTTTTGCGCGCTCATCCCCGTTGACGACCCCGTATCCGTATGCATTTGCAGGACAATTGACAAACGACTGCATCAGAAGCGCCCTGTCTTTTTCTTTATGCAAAACATCAAACGCAAACGTCGTCTGTTTTTGACTGAAAACAAGCGTCTGCCCACCGCGGACCAACAATCCCATACAATCGCCCGCGCTTCCGAAGATGAGTTTATTATCAAAAACGATCGCAACGATACAGACGCAGCCCGGCGTCTCCGTTCCGGCAAAATCTTCGCCGCGCGCAGAGAGCATATCCCTGACCTTGCCGTTCGCATAGATGAATGCCTCATGCAGAAGCGTCTCCGCCGCCGGCAATCCCGCCGCAACGCTGATCCGTCCGCTCAGCCATCCGCTCAACTCTTCACAGAAGAGACGGGAGACTTCTGCGGCGATACTTCCCGCAAACTTTCTGTACTCCTCACGCCCGCGGGAAATGCCGTCGGCAACTATATAAATCTTGTTCTTGTCGTCAGCAACAAAATAATCCTCGTTCGGGCGCACGATCCCGCCCTCATATACGATATCGTTCTGACAGGTACCGCTTTCACTGAGCACCATCTGCAGTGTAGCGGGATATTTCTCCCGCAGGACGCCGCACAGCCGGTCGATATGAACGGCGATCTGGGCATCACGGTTACGGGCGATCACGTCTGCATCATCATCAAAGACGTCGAAGAGCACATCCATGACCCGCGACGTCAGCCTCTCCGCGACCTCCTTTTTTCCGTTTCGAATGACATCGGCTACCGCACGTGAGATGCGCCGCTGTCCCGTGAGATCGACGCAGATAACGGGTTTCTGATATTTGCGGATCAGGGTAAGCTCCTTATAAACGGGCTCGCTGATCATAAAATCTTTGCTCAGGTAGCACACGACGCAGGACGCATTTTTCACTCGTTCCTCCACGGTCTCGTACCACTTTTCCCCGGGAATGGTGCCGCGGTCGTACCAGAACCGTACACCGCGGCGGCCAAGCTCCAAAAGATCGACATAGACCGATCGGAAGTCCTGCGTACTGTAACTGATAAAGATGAAATCCTCTCCGTCGACACAGCCAAGGCGGGGTCTGTCCTGCGCAGGCGGGCATTCCTTTAAGTTGACGATCTCCATGCGCTCCCGTTCATAGCGGATGCTGCGGCGGAAGCGGTCCGGATCCCCCTGCACGGCAACATGGTTCTGCACAAGGGCGCCGAACGCATTATATATGGCGATTCGCGTTCCGTAATCGGCGGCATCGGGGTTCTCTTTCCCGCGCGCCTCGGCGAGCAGATCGTAGATCTCTCGCTCTCTGTGCGCCGTGATCTGTCTGCCCTCCAGAATATCCCCGAAAAAAAGCATTTGTGCTTTCAGATAGGGATATTTCGGATACGCAGGGTTATAGCGGCATGCCTCCTCCACATAGCGCTGTGCCAGCCGGACATCGCCGAGGCTCACACCGTAAGCAGGATCTTCCGCATTCTGTTCCAGCAGGTAGCCGAGATCTTCCGGCAAAATGTGCTCCCATTCTTTTCTGCAATGTACTTTATTTGCAGCCTGCAGTGTTTCGCGCAGATAACATTTTTCCATATGTGCCGCAAGCGCCGCAACGAATGCGATCTTGACCGCGACATTTTCGCATGACTCCACAAAGCCCCGCGCTGTGGTACGGTCTGCCGCGGGGCGCCGCGCCAACTTGTCCAACAGCTTTAATGTACACTTTGCCGCAAGCATCTGCCGGTCATACATACCCGTTACCCCGCAGTAACGCGCAATAATTTCATACGTCAGCGGAAATTCAGTATAGAATACGCTGAAATATTCCCCGGGCGCCAGCAGTTTTTTCAGGCTTTCGGCATCAAACCGACGCGCATAGTGCAATCCGAGATTGTAAAATGCCGCAAATGCGGTCTCCTTGTCGATTTTCCCGCCCAACAAAAAACTATCGAGGATCTCCCATAAGAGCGGCGTAAGGGAATCGCCGTATCGTTCCTCGAGTTTTGTGACGGAAACAATAAACAGATATCCGTAACAGCCCGCCTCCTCGACGATCGTACGAAGAAATGCCGCCACCGTGGTATATGCCTCGCGGTGCGAAAGTTCTGCAAGAGAAAGTCCCCGCTCCCTGAATCCGATCTGCGTGAGAATGCGCTCGTAAACCGCTGTTTCCTGTTCCGTCATGGTCTTTTATCCTCTGTGTGCGCAATGATACTATGATTATATCACACAACTTGTAAATTGGCAATCCCCCATTGCAAACCTCCTCTCTGCAACTTAAAGCCTTCCGCGCAAGATATCGCACGGAGGGCGGCGTTACTGTTTGGCCCGGCGGCGGATCGCCTCGATGAGAACATCTTCAGACAAGAACGGCAGCAATCCCTTATTGATTTTTTCCCCGCGTTCAAGCGCGGTAAGCACAAGCTCGTTTAACGCTGCCTTGGAGAGAAAGGGCGCAAGACCGACCAAAGTCCCCCTCGCCATTTCGGTGCGTGCGGCGATTTTTCTCAGCGTCTCCTGAGAAAGGAAGGGCGCGAGCGCGATCACGTCGCCGCCGCCCGCTTCGGCGCGCTCTGCAAATTTATTCAGCATCTCTTCGGACAAAAAAGGCGCCAGCGGAATAAGATCCCCTACGGAATAACCGCCGTCCAAAAACTCCTCTGCAATCTGCTCGAGCCGCTCTTTCGAGAGGAAGGGCGCGAGCGCGACAAGCTCGCCGATGCGCCGCCTTTTCGCCTTACGCTCTTTCCGCTCCCCGCGACGGGAACGGGGCGCTTCATCGCCGTCCTCATCATGATCTTCTTCCGCTCCGCCACCCTCGCCCCCGGCGTCCTCTTCGGCGCCTTCTTCAGGCTCACCGGAACGCGCCGCATGCTGCACTGCCTCGTCGAGCTGATCGGGCATGAGCACGGGCGCGACCTCGGCAAGCTCTCCGAGCGACATATCCCCCGCCTCTCCCTTGGCGATCTTTTCCACCCGTTCGGCGGGTTGCCCGCCGCCGAGGAGCTCTTCGATCGAACACCCGAACAGCGCGGCGAGTTCGGGCAATTTGGAGATATCGGGCATGGAATTTCCCCGCTCCCAATTGCTGACCGCCTGAAAACTGACGCCGAGCTTATCGGCGAGCGCAAGCTGCGTCATATTGTGCTCCTTGCGCTTCTGTGAGATGATTTTTCCGACCTTTACCGTATCGAACATCGTTTGCCTCCCGTATGTTTCTGACACCGTTATACCACACCGCGGGCGAAAAAGCAATCAACCCGTGCTTGAAACGCCCTGCCGCGCGCTCAAGTTTTCCTTGATTCCCCAAAACGGAAAAAATTTTTTCTTCTCCGTCCCGTTTTTTCTTGCCTGTTCGCAGATTCGGTGCTATAATGCCGTGCGGAAAAATGGTGAAATCCTCAAAACAAAAGAAGCGGTAACATGGCGCAGATCATTGTAAAAGTCCTCATCATCATGTGCGTGCTGCTGGCGTTCGTCGTGCCCGGGTTCGTCCTCAGAAAGACGAATCTCGTCCGCTCGGACAGCCTGTACTCCATCTCCAACATTCTCCTGTGCGTAGCGCAGCCTGCGCTCATCATCAAGGCGTTCGCCGTTGACCCCATCGCCCCGACGGGCGCGGTGCTCCTCAATTTTCTGTGGGTGTTCCTGTTCTCAGCGGCGGCGCTCTTCCTCACATGGGGCGCGGCGGAGCTCATCTTCCGCTTTATGAAAAAGCCCGAAGAGCGCCGCCAGCGGGACGTGCTCGTATTCATCGGGACGTTCTCCAACTGTGCGTTCATCGGCATCCCCTTCATCGACATGTTCACGGACGGCAACGCCGAGGCGACGATGTACATGATCGTATTTTCGGTGGCGTTCAACCTCATTTTGTGGACGCTGGGCGCCTACCTCATGACGCAGGACAGAAGGCAGATCTCCCTCAAAAAGGCGCTCCTTAACCCCTGCACGGTCGGCTCGCTCATCGGATTTCTTCTCTTTCTGGTGCCGCAGATCAACATCTTCGATATGGAAGCCGTCTCCGAGCTGCAGCAGATCGTGGAGTGCACGGGCAACATGACGGCGCCGCTCTCCATGATGGTCGTGGGCGTACGGCTCGCCGAGCTTCCCGCAAAGAAGCTGTTCGGCGACCCGAAGATCTACCTTGCGGCGTTCGTCCGGCTCATCCTCTCGGCGGCGCTCACCTATCTGCTCATCCTTCCCTTCAAGCTGACTGGGCTGTTCGAGGCAACGCCCTATGTGCTCCTCACGCCCGTCATCGCCATGGCGATGCCACCCGCGGCGAGCGTGGTCGCGTTCGCAGAGAAGCTGGACGGCGAGAAGGAGTTCTCCGCCGCGGCGTTCTCGACGGGGACGCTCCTCTCCGTGGTCACTCTCCCCTTTGTGCTCCTGCTGGTGACTTTGTAGCGGCATTTCATATCTCATAAAAGCAGCGGCGCGCCGCGGGTGTATCCCGCGACGCGACGCTCATATGTTATGCGTTATTTCAGCCCGTACTCCTTCGCCAACTTTGCGAAGGCGGGAAGGCTGCGCTCGATGGTCTCCTTTGCCACGCAATAGGAGATGCGCACATACCCCTCCACCCCGAAGCTGTCGGACGGGACGAGCAAGAGCTCGTACTTCTTCGCCCGCTCGCAGAACGCCTTCGCGTCCGGCTCGGGGGACTTCACGAAGAGATAGAACGCTCCCTCGGGCGGGACGCAGGCAAAGCCCATGTCCGCAAGCCCCTTCCACAGCAGGTCGCGGTTTTCGCGATAGGCGGCGATGTCGCCCGATCTGCCGAGGCACTTTGCAATGACGCGCTGGAAGAGCGCAGGCGCGCACACATAGCCGAGCGAGCGTCCGGCTCCGCACACGGCGGCAAAGAGCGCGTCCGCATCCGCGCAGGCATCGGGCACGGCGATATAGCCGATGCGCTCGCCCGCGAGCGAGAGCGATTTGGAGAACGAATAGCACAGCACGGTATTCGGATAAATATTCAGAAGGCAGGGGACCTCCGCCCCGTAGGTGAGTTCGCGGTAGGGTTCGTCGGCAATGAGGTAGACGGGCGCGCCCCGCGCTTCGCTCTTTTTCTGAAGAAGCGCGGCGAGCGCAGCAAGCTCCTCTTTTCCGTACACCGCCCCCGTGGGGTTGTTGGGCGAATTTAAAATGATCGCCTTGGTATGCGCGCCGATCGCGCGATCGACTGCGGCGAGGTCGAGGTGGAAATTTTCCGCCGCTTTTGCCTCGACGACCTTCCCGCCCGCCTGCTCAATGAATACGCGGTACTCGGGGAAGTAGGGCGCGACGACGACGAACTCGTCGCCCGCCTCAGACATGGCGGCAAGCGTGATCGTGAGCGACGCCGCCGCGCCGCACGTCATGTACACGCGGGAGGCGGACACGGGTGCCCCGAATTGCGCTTTGAGGTAGTCGGCGACCGCCGCGCGCACCTCGGGCGCGCCCGCCGCGGAGGTATAGCCGTGGAGCTGCACCGAGGGCATGTCCGCGATAAGACGTGCGATCTCGGCATTGACTTCGGGCGGCGCAGGTACGCTGGGGTTGCCGAGCGAAAAGTCGAACACGTTCTCTTCGCCGATCTCCCTTTTGCGCGCATTGCCGCACTCGAAGATCTCGCGGATGACCGACCGCTCCTCGCCCAGATGCTGCATGGTTTTGTTGATACTCATATTGTAACCTCTTTCCGATGTTTGCAGACGGCAATTTTGCCGCCATCTCCCGAACCTGTCTGCATCCCCAGCTCCCTCGGTCTCGTTATCGCTCGGCATCTCTCGCGACGAGGGCGCCAAGTTATCAATTCGTTGCAAAAGGCGTCACTGCGTTATGCATTTTGTTATAAATCACTCGCGCAAGGAAAATTACATTTGCTGTTAAATGACGGGAAAAGCCGTCACTTGTTATGGCTTTTCCGCCTCAATTTGTGCGTGAAGCACTTCCGCGGAAAGGTGAAAGCGGCGTTGCTATTATGTTGCCATTAACGCCGCCGAGGAAAACAGGCGGTTAGCTCAAAGGGCGTACCCGCGGGTTTTCCTAATCTTCACGAAGATTTTTCTCATCAGTTTGAGAAAAATCTGTGAGAAGCCTTTTCAAAAACTGCCCCGTATAGCTCTTTTCGCAGACAGTGACCTCTTCGGGCGAGCCCGTGCATACGATCGTGCCGCCGCCGTCGCCCCCTTCCGGTCCGAGGTCGATGAGATAGTCCGCCACCTTGATGACATCGAGATTGTGTTCGATGACGAGCACCGTGTTTCCGCCGTCGCGCAGGCGCAGAAGGATATTTACGAGCTTTTCCACATCGTAGCTGTGCAGTCCCGTGGTCGGTTCGTCGAGAATGTAGAAGGTGCGCCCCGTGGAGCGCTTGGAAAGCTCCGTGGCGAGCTTGACGCGCTGCGCCTCGCCGCCCGAGAGCGTGGTGGCGCTCTGCCCGAGGCGGATATATCCCAGCCCCACTTCGTTGAGCGTGGAGAGCTTGTTGTAGATGGAAGGAAGGTTTCGGAAGAACTCGCACGCCTCCTCCACCGTCATATCCAGAACGTCGGCGATCGACTTGCCCTTGTACCTGACTTCGAGCGTCTCGCGGTTATAGCGCTTGCCGCCGCACACCTCGCAGGGGACGTAGACGTCGGGCAAAAAGTGCATCTCGATCTTCATGATGCCGTCGCCCGAGCAGTTCTCACACCTGCCGCCCGCCACGTTGAAAGAGAACCGCCCCGACTTGAACCCCATCGCCTTGGCGTCGGGCGTGGCGGCGAAGAGCTCGCGGATGGCGGTGAACACGCCCGTGTAGGTGGCGGGATTGGAACGCGGCGTTCTGCCGATGGGCGACTGATCGATTGCAATGACCTTATCGAAATGCTCCAAGCCCGAAAACGCGCCGCTCTTGCCCGTCGGCTGACGCGCGCCGTTGAGGTTATTTGCGAGAATGGGCAGAATGATCTCGTTGACGAGCGAACTTTTGCCCGACCCGCTCACGCCCGTGACCGCCGTCATCAGTCCTGCGGGGACGGAAACGGTGATGCCCTTCAGATTGTTCTGGCGGCAGTTTTCCACCGTGAACCACCTGCCGTCGGGCTTCTTGCGCACGGCGGGCACATCGATCTTCCGCCGCCCCGCGAGATAGTCTCCCGTGATCGAGCGCGGCTCGTTCATGATGTCCTCGACGGTGCCGCAGGCGACGACCTCGCCGCCATGCACGCCCGCCTTGGGTCCGATGTCTACAATATAATCCGCCGCCCGCATGGTATCTTCGTCGTGCTCGACGACGATGAGCGTATTGCCGAGATCGCGCAGCCCTTTGAGCGAAGCGAGAAGTCTGTCGTTGTCGCGCTGGTGCAGCCCGATGGACGGCTCGTCGAGAATGTAAAGAACGCCCGAGAGCGCAGAGCCGATCTGCGTGGCGAGGCGGATGCGCTGGCTCTCGCCGCCCGAAAGCGTTGCCGCGCTGCGCGAAAGGGTGAGATAGTCCAGCCCCACGTTGACGAGGAAGTTGATGCGGCTTCGGATCTCCTTCAAGATGACGTCCGCAATGGCGTGCTGGGTAGGCGTGAGCGTGAGCTCATCCAAAAAGACAAGCAGGTTTTTAACGGGCATATCGCACACTTCGGCAATATTTTTACCCCCCACCGTGACGGCGAGCGCCTCCTTTTTCAGGCGCTTGCCGTGACAGACGGGGCAGTCGGACGTGCGCATGTAGCGCTCGATATCCCACTTCACGCCCACCGAACTCGTCTGATTGTAGCGGCGCTGCAAATTGTTGACGAACCCCTCCCACGCGCTCTTGTAACTCGAATGATAGGTGCGGGTGCGGTAGTCAAGCTCGATCTTCTCGCCGCCGTTGCCGTACATGAGAAGGTCGAATACCTCTTTGGGGAGATCCTTGACGGGTACGTCGAGGGAGAAGCCGTAGCGGCGGGAGAGTCCCTCGAGATACATCTGCGTGACGGCGGAGGAGTCGAGATTCCACCCGCTGATGCGGATGGCGCCCTCGCGCAGCGTCTTGGTGCGGTCGGGGCAGATGAGGTCGGCGTCTACCGCCTGCTGGAACCCCAGCCCCGTGCACGCGGGGCAGGCACCCCACGGCGTATTGAAGGAGAAGAGCCGCGGCTCGATCTCCTCGATGGAGATATTGCAGTCGGGGCAGGAATAGCGGGAAGAAAAAAGCGTCTCCTCGCCGCCGCAGTCGATGACAACTAACCCGTCGGCAAGACGGAGCGCCGTCTCCAAGCTCTCGGTGAGGCGCTTCAAGATGCCCTCTTTCACGACGAGCCTGTCCACCACGACGCCGATGTTGTGCTTGATGTTCTTATCGAGCCTGATCTCCTCGCCGAGATCGTAGATGATGCCGTCGATCTTGACGCGCACATAGCCGCTCTTGCGGTAAGAGGCAAGCTCTTTGACGTACTCGCCCTTCCTGCCGCGGACAACGGGCGCCTCCACCATGATCTTGCTGCCCGCGGGCATCTCCATGACGCGGTCGGCGATCTCGTCCACCGTCTGGCGCCTGATCTCCCGCCCGCAGCTCGGGCAGTGCGGCGTTCCGGCGCGCGCAAATAAAAGACGGAGATAATCGTAGATCTCCGTGACCGTGCCCACCGTGGAGCGGGGATTGTGCGAAGTCGTCTTCTGATCGATGGAAATGGCGGGAGACAGCCCCTCGATGGATTCCACATCCGGCTTTTCCATCATGCCGAGGAACTGGCGGGCGTAGGAAGAGAGGCTCTCCATATAGCGGCGCTGCCCCTCGGCAAAGATCGTATCGAACGCGAGCGTCGATTTTCCGCTGCCCGAAAGCCCCGTGAATACGGTGAGCGTATCACGCGGGATATGGACGTCGATATTTTTGAGATTGTTTTCCTTGGCGCCCTTGATAAAAATTTCTTTTACAAAGTTCATAGTCCTGTATCTGCTATCCTTGTATTGACATGCGGCAGCGCTACTGCCGCACAAGCGGAT
Source organism: uncultured Clostridia bacterium (assembly GCA_944340685.1). Lineage (GTDB taxonomy): Bacteria > Bacillota > Clostridia > Christensenellales > Borkfalkiaceae > Gallimonas. The sequence continues at coordinate 10,102 of CALVLR010000121.1, forward strand.
CTGTGCCGTTTTCGTCGTATTCTGCAAACAATTCGCCCGTTTCGCCGAGAAAACAGGAGAGATATTCGTCCATTGCGGGAGACTTGCCTGCGGCGGCAATAAATTCCGAAAGGGGCATCCACAAGTTTTCCCCTTCGGGCGTGAAGGGCAGAAGTTTGCCCTCTCCTTCCGCGCGGTACAGCATGACGAGGTAACGCTGCTTTTGCGTACGGTGCGCCCAATGCACCATACCGCAAAACTGCAAATTTGAAATACGCAGCCCCGTCTCCTCCTCCGCCTCGCGCACGGCGGCGCAGGCAAAGCTCTCGCCGCGCTCGACGTGTCCGCCCGGGAAGATGAGCCCGTCCCACTGCCCCTTTTTGCGTTTTTCGACGGCGACGAGATCGGTGCCCTTCTTTTGCACCATCACCATGACGGTAAGCTCCGCCTGCTCAGTGCGGCTCACAGGAGTTTTCTGCGGGCGATAAGCCCCGCAATGTGCTGTACAGCCATGTCGATCTGCTGCCAGTTTGCGCCGCCGTAACGCACCTCGCGCGCCCGCGCAACGGTCGCCTTGCTCACGGCGAGCACGGCGTGCACCCCATAGCTCTGCGCGGAGAGACAGTGTTCGAGGCGGTCGTCGACGAGCACGTCGATGCCGTGCTCGGCGCAGTACTTCCCCTTCTCCTGGCAGTCGGCGACAAGCTCATCGTAGGGGATGCGCCGCTTTTCCAGCCAGTCGCGGGAGATCTTTTCGGGATTGGAAAACCACGAAGGCAGGCGCGAGGTGAGGATGACGACGGTGTGCCCCTCCTCCTTCCAGCGCGTAAGCGCCTCGCGCGCGCCCTTGCGTACGGGCGCGTCGGTGAATGCCGTAATGCCGCCGCCCTCGTGCACGAACTTCAAAACGTCGTCCAGCGTCCAGTCGTACACGTCAACGAACGCGTTTGCGTCGGGATCTTTGAGTCTGAACGGCAGATCGTTGCGGCGGATATACTCGCCCGCATAGCGTACGCGCTCAAGAACATTCAAGGTGTCGTCAATGTCTACGGCGATTTTCATATCAGATCACTCTCCTCTTTTGTTACAAGTTCCGGTATCTGTATCCCATGTCCGCGCGGACATGGCACATCCCGCCGCCCGCCACGCGGACATGGTAACGCGGAAAGGCTTCAATGCGGCGCGCGTGCGCTCCGTTTGCGCCGAAGGGCGTGTACAAAGGCGGACACGACCGAGGCGCGCGCAAAGGCGACAACGTATCGCGCGGAAATCCGCGCTCCCTTTTTGCGCCGAAGCCGCGCGCAAGGCGCGGAGGGCGCGGATTTTTCGAAAGGAGTGTACAAAGACGTACATGACCGAGAAAAACCGCAAGCCCGACAATGAATTGCGCGTTCGCCCCCGTTTGGAAAGCAGTTCCGCGTCAGACGAGGAGCCTGCGCAAACGCCGAAAGGAGTGTACAAAGACGTACATGACTGAGGCGTGCGTAAAGGCGACAACGTATCACGCGAGAAATCCGCGCTCCCTTTTTGCGCCGAAGTCGCGCGCAAGGCGCGGAGGGCGCGGATTTTTCGAAGGGAGTGTACAAAGACGTACATGACCGAG
>CALVLR010000122.1 GCA_944340685.1 uncultured Clostridia bacterium
CCCTGCGCCGTAGCCCGCCAAGGTGTGCTGTTTCGAAGAGGAGCCCCCCGCACTGCCGTCGCCCGCCGCATCTTATGCCGAAAGCCTGCTCGCAAAACTGCAAAAGGAGAAGCTCTCGCCGACCGACCGTCTCGAAGCGGACGTGCTCGCGCGCACGCTGTCGGCGCTGAAAGGGCGCCCCCTTACCGAAGAGGAAGCGCGCACCTTCAACGACTGTCTCGCCACCATTTTGCGGCTGACCGCCAAGTATAAACTGTAAAAAAATTTGTGCGCGGCGTTGAAGATACCTCAAAAGTATGATATAATCAATATAATACGAAATGAGGTATGCCTATGGAGCTGAGAGTTCTGCGCTATTTTCTGACCCTTGCGCGCGAGGAGAATATCTCCCGCGCCGCCGAAGCGCTCTACATCACCCAGCCTACGCTTTCCCGTCAGCTCGCGGAGCTGGAAGAGGAGCTCGGCGCAAAGCTCTTTGAGCGCGGGAAGCGCAAGATCACGCTCACCGAAGAGGGGTTGCTTCTGCGCCGCCGTGCGGAGGAGATGGTGGAGCTGGAAGAAAAACTCGAGCGGGAGTTCCGCGCGCGGGGCGAAAATCTTGCGGGCGTCATCTCGGTCGGCGCGGCGGAGGTGCGCGCGAGCGGGCTCCTGGCAGCCGCCATCGACCGGTTCCGCAAAAAGTACCCCGAAGTCTCCTTCGAGATCTATTCCGAGACTGCCGACCGCACCAAGGAGCGCATCGACCGCGGCGTGCTCGATCTGGGTCTTCTCGTCGAGCCGGGCGACATCGAAAAGTACGATTTTCTCCGCCTCGGGATCCCCGACCGCTGCGGCGTGATGATGCGCGCCGATCACCCCCTTGCAGAAAAAGAGAGCGTCTCGGTAGAGGATCTTTTCGGGCGGCCCGTCATTGTGAATACGCGCGCCGAGGTCCGCCGCTTCTACCGCCACGCGCTGGGCGAGGCGTATGAACGGCTGAATGTGCTCGCCTCCGTCGACTTCAACGGAAACGCCGCCTACTTCGTAGAAAAGGGGCTTGCATGCGCCGTCACACTGGAGGGCGCCATGGCGCAGTACGCGAGCGAGCGGCTCGTCTTCCGCCCCTTTGCGCCCGCGCTCGCGCAGGAGACCTACCTCGTGTGGAAAAAATATCAGCCCATGAGCCGCGCCGAACGCGCGTTTATCGACGAAGTTACCATGCTTTTGCCCTATAAAGAGACATAAAAAACAGGCATTTTACATAGCTGCCGCGGTGCGGTATAATAAAAGCGCAGGATGGACCTGCGCTTTTTTGAGGTCACCATGAAGATCAGCGAACTTGCAAACCATTGCTCCCTTGCCGAGGCGCGGCTTTCGGCGCTTGCGGCGCTCTGCTCTCTCGGCACGCCGTCGGAAGGCGGGACGGAGCTGACCGACGAAGAGGCGTGCGCGCTCGGCGTTGCGCTCTTTCTGGAGGACGCGGGGCTTCCGGAGGGGGAACTTGCCGCCTACTTTTCTTCGGACGACGCCACGCGCCGCTGCGTTCTCAGGCGGCTGCGAGCGGCGCTTCTCGAACAGGCGCACACGGCGCAGAAGCGCATCGACAAGGTGGACTGGCTACTCAGAAAACTCGAAACAAAATCACCGGCAATCAAAGGAGGATAAAAATATGGACTATGTAACGCTCAACAACGGCGTCAGAATGCCCAAGCTCGGCTACGGAGTGTATCAGGTCACGCCCGAGGAATGCGAGCGGTGCGTTTCGGACGCGCTCGCGGCGGGGTACCGCTCCATCGATACCGCGCAGGCGTACTTCAACGAAGAGGGCGTGGGTAACGCCGTCAAAAAAAGCGGGATCGCGCGCAGCGAGCTCTTTCTCACGACCAAGGTGTGGATCTCCAACGCGGGCGAGAAGAAGGCGGCGGCGTCCATCGACGAGTCTCTGAAAAAATTACGGACGGACTACATCGATCTGCTGCTCATTCACCAGCCCTTCGGCGACTACTACGGCACCTACCGCGCCATGGAAGATGCGCTTCATGCCGGCAAGGTCCGCGCGATCGGCGTGAGCAACTTTTACCCCGACCGCCTGATCGACCTTTCCAATTTCTGCTCGGTCAAGCCCGCCGTCAACCAGGTGGAGACGCACGTCTTTTTCCAGCAGAAGAAGGCGCACGAGGTCATGCAAAAACTCGGCGTGCAGCACGAGTCGTGGGGGCCGTTCGCCGAGGGGAAGAACGGGCTGTTCACCAATCCCGTATTAAAGGAGATCGCCGCGGCAAAGGGCAAGTCGGTGGCGCAGGTCGCGCTTCGCTATCTTCTGCAGAGCGACGTCGTTGTCATTCCCAAGTCGGTGAAGAAGGAGCGCATGGCGGAGAACATCGCCGTGTTCGATTTCGAGCTCTCGGATGCGGACATGGCTGCCGTCTCGGCGCTCGATACGGGCGCGAGCCTCTTCTTCTCGCACTACGATCCCGACACCGTGGAGTGGTTCATGGCGTTTGCCAAATAAGGCGATCGCGGAGGAAAATATGGATATCAAAAAGGTTTTGCCGCAGGAGAGCGCGGCGGCGGTCATCTTCAGCCGCTTTGAACGGGAGATCCCGCGCGGCAAGGTGGACGAGGAGACGCGCCGCGTGTGCATTTTGGCGATGCTTGCCGCCTGCGGCGGGAAAGAGGCGTTTGAGGCGGAGCTTGGCGAGGCGCTCGAAGCGGGGCTGTCCCCGCTTGCGGCGCACGAGGCGGTCCTGCAGTCCGCCGCTTACCTCGGCATGGGGCGCGCGCTGCCCTTCCTGCAGGCGCTGTATGCGGCGTTTGCGGCGCGCGGCATCCCGCTTCCCGCCGAGGGAGAGGCCACACGCGAGGCGCGCACGGCGCGCGGCGAGCAGGCGCAGGTCGATATTTTCGGCGACGGCATGAAGGGCTTTGCGACCTCGGGCGACGCGCTCTCCCGCGAGATCAACGGCTTCCTCTCCGAGAACTGTTTCGGGGATTATTATGTGCGCGAAGGGCTCACCTACGCGCAGCGCGAGGCGGTCACCTTCTGCATTCTGGCGGCGCAGGGCGGCTGCGAGCCGCAGCTCACGAGCCACGCTGGCGCCAACCTCAAAGTGGGGAACGACGCGCAGTTCCTCAAAACGCTCGTGCTGCAAATGCTGCCCTATATCGGCTACCCGCGCTCGCTGAATGCGCTCGCCTGCATCCGCAAGGCGAGCGGGAACTGACGCGGAAAGAGGAGAAAAATATGCAATATATAAAACTCGGAAACAGCCCGATCGAGGTCTCGCGGCTGTGTCTCGGGTGCATGAGCTTCGGCGACCCCGCAAGCAAGATGCACGCCTGGACGCTCGATCCCGATCAAAGCGAGGCGATCATCAAATGCGCGCTCGATCTCGGCATTAACTTCTTCGATACGGCGAATACCTACTCGGCGGGTACGAGCGAGGAGTACCTCGGCAGGGCGATCAGGAAAAACGTCGCGCGCGACAAGGTCGTGCTCGCCTCCAAGGTGTACTTCAACGAAGGGCACCTCTCCAAGGCGGCGATCGAGCGCGAGATCGAAGGTACGCTCAAGCGCCTCGGCACCGACTATCTCGATCTCTATATCATTCACCGCTTCGACTACGGAACGCCCGTCGAGGAGACGATGGAGGTTTTGCACGGGCTTGTCAAGGCGGGCAAGGTGCGCGCGCTGGGCGCTTCCGCGATGTACGGCTATCAGTTCTACAACATGCAGCTTGCCGCGCGCGACAACGGCTGGACGCCCTTCGTCTCCATGCAGGATCACTACAACCCGCTCTACCGCGAGGACGAGCGCGAGCTCATTCCCATCTGCAGGCAGATGAATGTGGCGCTCACGCCGTACAGCCCGCTCGCTTCGGGCAGGTGCGCCCGTCCCGACTGGGCGGCGGACACCATGCGCAGCAAAACGGACAAAGTGGCGCAGGGGAAATACGATTCCACCGAGGAACAGGATAAGGGCATCGCCGCGCGCATTCACGAACTTGCCCAAAAGTACGGCGCCACCATGACGCAGATCACGCTCGCATGGCACTTTCGTAAGGGCGTCGCTTCGCCCATCATCGGCGCGACGAAGGAGAAGTACCTTCTCGACGCCGCGGGCGCATTCGACGTCGCGCTCACCGATGAGGACGTCGCCTATATCGACGAACTGTACACCCCGCACGCCATCGTCGGCGCGCTCTGATCCCGATGATAAAATGATCTTCTGAAAGCATCGTTTGCGCCGCCGCGGCTCAGCCGCGGCGGCGCACCGTTTTGTTCCGCGCGCCTTACGGCCTGTGCGGAAAACGGGTTGCGTACGGCACGCATTTGTGGTATACTGTTTGTGGCAGCACATCCGGAGGAGAACTTATGCGCGGCGTCGTCATTTGCAATGCCTATTATCAGACGGACGAGATCATGTATCAGCCCCGTCGGCTCCGAGAGGAGTTTTCCCGCCTCGGCGTGGAGCTCACGATCATGTCCGCGTCCGCCTTTCCCTTCTGCGTGGAGGGCGGAGCGCTCCGCTCCGCGCTCGCGGGGTATGACTTTCTCATCTTCTGGGATAAAGATAAATACCTGCTCGCGGCGGCGGAGGCGGCGGGCATTCCCACATTCAACGGCTATTTCGGCGTGACTGCGTGCGACGATAAGATGCTCACCTTTCTCGCGCTCGCGGACCACGGCATTCCCATGCCCAAGACGCTCCCGGGGCTTCTGTGTTACCGCCCCGAAAAACATGTCCTCAAAGAGGCGTCCGACCGCGTGGAGGCGGAATTCGGGTATCCGCTCGTCGTCAAGGAGAGCTACGGCTCGCTCGGCAGGGGGGAATACCTCGTGCACGACCGCACGGAGCTTGCCTCCGTCATGGAAGAGGTGCGCTTAAAGCCCCATCTCTTTCAGGAGTTTATCGCCGAGAGCGCGGGGCGCGATCTCCGCGTCGTTGTGGTGGGGGAGCGGGTGCTCGGCGGCATGGTGCGTACCTCGGGCGGGGACTTCCGCTCCAACCTCGCCCGCGGCGGGAAGGCGGAGGCGTATCCCGTCGACGAAGGGGCGGCGCAGCTCTCCCTGAAAATCGCGCGCCTTCTGCGCCTCGATTACTGCGGCATCGACTATCTCTTCGGAAAGGACGGGCTTCTCGTGTGCGAGGTCAACTCCAACGCCTTCTTTCAGGGATTTGAGGGGGCGACGGGCGTCAACGTCGCGGGGGCGTATGCGGAGCATATCCTTGCAAAACTTGCCGCGGACGGCAGGCGGGCAGAACGATAAAATAGGGAGAAACATATGATCCATTCCATGGCGGGCGGGGTGCTCGGCGATCAGGGCGTGCACACCTTTGCAAAAGTCGAAGTTGCGGGCGCGCCCGCGTGGTATCTTGCGCCCATGCGCGTGCAGGCGGGGCAGAAAGTTTTAGTGCCCGTCGGCAGGGAGAACCGCCGCGCGGAGGGCGTCGTCCTGAAAACGGAGGACTGCACGGCGCAGACGGCGCCCGTGCCGCTTGCCCGCGCGAAGAACATAATCTGCGTACTTCCCGAATAAAATAGAAACAGAAAAAAAAGCGTTGACAGAATGCAGATTTTATCGTAAAATATCGGGGAAGACATAGGGGAGTAGTCGGCGCCGCCCGCAAGAACGGCGCGATACCGTCCACACATTGCGGCATCTGCCGCGGGCGTTATCTGAAATGACGAGACTTATGCGTAAAACGGCAGATCCTGCCGCTTTGCGCATAAGTCTTTTTTTCTCCCCGCAGGAGATTGGAATGACAATTTGGGAGGTTCTCCTCATCGGGGCGGCGCTCGCCATGGACGCCGTTGCCGTCAGCATGACCAACGGCATGACGGAGCCGCGCATGCGCCCCGCAAAGGCAGCTGCGATCGCGCTCACCTTTGCCGCGTTTCAGTTTGCAATGCCCGTGATCGGCTATTACTGCGGGTATATCTTTGCGGCTGTCGTCGAGCGCATTGCGCCGTGGCTCTCGTTTGCGCTCCTCGCCTTTATCGGCGGAAAGATGATCTTCGACTGCATCATAGAGATGCGCGAAAAGAAAAAGGCGGGCGGGGCGGCGATCCCGCACGAGACGAAGCCGCTCGGCGCGGGAAAACTGCTGGCGCAGGGCGTGGCGACCAGTCTCGACGCGCTCGCTGTGGGCGTGACGCTGCTCGCGACCGAAACGCAGTCCTCTCTTCCCTTTCACGCAGTCGCCTGCGCCGCCGTCATCGGCGCGGTCACGTTTGTCCTCTCCCTTGCCGCCGTCTACCTCGGGAAAAAGGTCGGCAACAAGTTTGCAGATACTGCGGGGATCTTCGGCGGCGTGGTGCTCATCGCCATCGGACTCAAGATCCTCCTCGAAGGGGTGCTTTGACCGCGGCGCGCGCCTTTGGCGGCAAGATTGAAAAATTTCTTAACCGCTATTGACTTTCGGGGTAAGGGCTGTTATAATATAGTTGCAGTATACACGGGGGAAGAGCGTTATGGAAAAACAGGTCCTTCATTACGATTTTACAAAAAAACCTTTAAAACCGAGTAAATTCTGGATGTGGGTGGCGCGGCAGTTTGCCATCAAACCCCGCCTCAAAGGCCGGAAAACGACGGTGAAGAAGATCAACATGACGGGCATCGAGCCGCCCTACCTGCTGTTCGTTACGCATGCGAGCATGCTCGATTTTCCCGCGATGTACACTGCGGTCGCGCCCCATAATGCCAACAACGTTGTGGCGATCGACGCCATCCGCGACGTCGGCGACTGGATCATGCGCAGGCTCGGCTGTATCTGCAAGCGCAAGTTCGTCAAAGACCTCAACCTTATCCGCAATATGCGCTATTGCGCGGAGAAGTACGGCTCTATCGTCTGCGTCTATCCCGAAGCGCGCTACACGCTCGACGGCACGACGGGCTTTTTGCCCGATTCGCTCGGCAAAATGGGCAAGCTGATGAAGGTGCCCGTCGTCGTTCTGCGCCTCTATGGCACGTTCATCGCCGCGCCGCAATGGAATAAAGATGAACAGTATCTCCCGCTCGCGTGCGAATTGGAGTGCGTCGCTTCTGCCGCGGAGGTCAGATCGCTCCCTGCGGACGAGCTGAACGCCCGCATCCACCGTGCGATGCAGCGCGACGATTACGCCTACCAGCGTGAGAACGACATTCATCTCACCAACCCGCGCCGCGCCAACGGGCTGCACAACATTCTCTATCAGTGCCCGCACTGCGGCACCGAATTCAAGATGTATTCCGAGGGGACCCGTCTGTGGTGCTCCGCCTGCGGCAAGGGCTGGCAGATGAGCGAGCTGTCCGTCCTCACCGCCGAGGAGGGGGAGACGGAATTTTCGTATATTCCCGACTGGATGGCGTGGGAGCGGCAGAACGTCCGCGCCGAAGTGCGCGCGGGGACGTACCGGTTCGAGGACGACGTCACCGTCCACACGCTGCCGAATGCCAAGCGGTTCTACGATCAGGGCATGGGCAGGCTTGTCCAGACGCCTGAGGGTACACGGCTCACCTGTACGGCATACGGCGAAAAGCGCGAACTCTTCTGGGCGGGCACCGAGCTTGAAAGCGTGCACATCGAGTACGACTATCCGTACCGCAAGGATAAATACAAAAAGAATATCTTCGGCGACTGTATCGACATCTCTACCCCCGACGAGAGCTATTGGCTGCATCCCGTCGGGAACCGCGATCAGCTCACAAAGATCTCGCTTGCCACCGAGGAGATCTACATTCTTGCAAAGGAAAAGGTCAAAGAGCGCGGGAAGGAGAGCGCAGAAAGCGTATCCAACAAGCGCGCGGAAGAAACCGTCTGATCACCGTGCCGTATGGTTCAGCGCAGTTCTTTTCGGTACGGCATAAAATAGCGCGCGGGCATTCGCCCGCGCGCTTGCTTTTTTCGGGAAAATATGGTACGCTTGATAGAGCCGCGGAGAGAGCGGCAAATTCATGTTGTGGAAGAATTGTTTTGAAACACCTGTTCTCCTGTATGAAACCCTATCGGACGGTGGCGATCCTCTCGCCCCTGTTTAAACTCCTCGAAGCGTGCATGGAGCTTCTCGTCCCGCTCGTCGTGGCGGACATCGTCGACGTCGGCATCGCCGCGGGGGACAGGATGTATGTCGTCACGCGCTGTCTCATCCTCGTCGCGTTCGGCGTTGCGGGGCTTGGCTTTGCGCTCACGGCGCAGTTCTTCGCGGCGAAAGCGGCGGTGGGGACGAGTGCGGAACTGAGGAGCCGCCTCTTCGATAAGCTGCAGTCTTTTTCGTATACGCAGATCGACGAGATGGGTACGGCAACGATGATCACCCGCATGACGAGCGACGTCAATCAGGTGCAGGCGGGCGTGAATATGACGCTCCGCCTCCTTCTGCGCTCGCCCATCGTCGTGTTCGGCGCGATCATCATGGCGTTCATCGTCGACCCCATGGTCGCGCTCGTGTTCGTGGCGGCGCTGCCCCTCCTTACGGCGGTCATCGTCGCCGTCATGGCGGCGACTATCCCGCTGTACAAGCGCGTGCAGGGGCACGCGGACGGCGTCTATTTGCAGACGCGCGAAAACCTGGCGGGTGCGCGCGTCGTGCGGGCGTTCTGCAAGGAGGAGGACGAGACGCGGGAATTTGCGGAGCGCAACGCGCGCCTCTCGCGCGAGCAGCGCAAGGTGGGGCGCATTGCCGCGCTCACCAATCCGCTTACCTATGCCATCGTCTCCGTCGCCGCGATCGCGCTCGTCTGGGCGGGCGCGCAGCGCGTGGAGGGAGGTTTTATTCTGCAGGGCGACGTCGTCGCGCTGTACAGCTATCTCTCGCTCATTCTGGTGGAGCTTGTCAAGCTCGCCAACCTCATCTATACCGCCTCGCGGGCGATCTCCTGCGAAAAGCGCATCGAGCAGGTGCTCTCCGCCACGGGTGAACCCGAGGTGCTCGCTCCGCCCGCCGAAAAGCGGGGGGACGCGGCGTTCTCCTTTGAAAACGTCTCCTTCGCCTATGCAAAGGGCGGCGCGCCCGCCCTGCACGGCGTCACCTTTTCCGCCGCGCGCGGCGAGGTTGTGGGGGTGCTGGGCGGCACGGGCTCGGGCAAG
>CALVLR010000123.1 GCA_944340685.1 uncultured Clostridia bacterium
TTTTGCCCGTGGCTCAGCTCACGACGCGGAGAACGGTATCGACGTGCCCGACTTCCTCTAAGGCGTCGATCTTGGCGACGGCGGCGCGCACAGAAAGTTCCTTCGTCTCGTGCGTAATGAGCACCAGCGGCACCTTGCCGTCTGCACGGGCGGGCTTTTGCACCATCTCCACAATGGAGATGCCGTTCTTGCTGAAAATCGAGGCGATCTTGGCGAGAATGCCGGCGCGGTCCTCCACCGTCAGGCGCATATAGTACGCGCTCTTGAAGTCGCTCACGAACTTCACATCTTTATCGGCGTTCGCCGTATTTTTGAATGTGGAGTACTTGTTCTCGCTGTGGGTGGCGGCATAGATGATGTCGCTCACGATCGCGCTGCCCGTGGGAAGCGCGCCCGCGCCCCTGCCGTACAGCATGACGTCTCCCACCGAGTCGCCCGTGAGATAGACGGCATTGAAACTGTCGTTCACGGCGGCAAGCGGATGGTCTTTGCGCACAAAGGTCGGATGTACGCGCACCTCGATGCCCTCGGGCGACTGCTTGCCGATGGCGAGCAGCTTTAAGACATAGCCCATCGTCTTACCGTCGGCAATGTCCTCTTTGGAGACGCCCGTGATGCCCTCGCGGAACACTTTGGAAAAGGGAACTTTGGTGTGGAAAGCAAGCGAGGAAAGAATGGAGAGCTTGTACGCCGCGTCAAACCCTTCGACGTCCGCCGTGGGATTGGCTTCGGCATAGCCGAGCCGCTGCGCCTCTTTGAGACAGTCCTCATAAGAGCTTCCCTCGTCCGTCATTTTGGAGAGGATATAGTTGGTCGTGCCGTTGATGATGCCCATCATAGAGGTGATGACGTTCGCCTGTACGCCGTCGAGAAGCGTGCGGATGATGGGAACGCCGCCCACGCAGCTCGCTTCAAAATAAAGACCTGCATTCTGGCGCTTCGCCGCGCGTTCCAGCTCATGCGAATACTTGCAGAACAGCTCTTTGTTCGAAGTGACGACCGTCTTGCCCGCATTCAGCGCCGCAAGCACAAATTCACGCGCCGCGTCGATCCCGCCGATGACTTCAACGACGATATTGACATCGGGATCGGAGACGATCTCTGCGATGTTGGAAGCGATCTTTTCTTCCGGAACGCCGAGGGAGCGTGCGCGCTCGCGATTGAGCTCGAGAACGCTTTCGACGACAATATCCACATCCTGCGTGCGCTGATAAAATTCCCTGTGCTGCGTAAGGATCTGATAGGTTCCGCCGCCCACGACGCCGAGTCCGAGAATGGCTACGCCGACCTTTTTCATAAATCCCTATGACCTCCTGATATTTGTAATAAACTTGAAAATTGCCTTTTACGCCTGGTTGCTGTTCATATCGTAAAGATATTTCAGTCCGTTGAGCGTGAGCATTTTATCGATCACATCGATGCAGTCCGTCTCTTTGGCAATGGTTTCGGAAAACCCGCCCGTCGCGATGGTCAGAACGTCGCTCTCGCGCAGCTCCTTTTTGATTTTCCTGACGATATATTCAACCAGCCCCGCCCAACCGAATACGATTCCCGCCTGCATATTCGTGACGGTATTGGTGGCAATAACGCTCTTCGGCGCTTCGATCTCCACGCGCGGAAGTTTTGCCGTACCACTGGCGAGACTTTCCAGTGATCCTTTGATCCCGGGCGCGATCACACCGCCGATAAACTCACCTGAAGCGCTCAGAATATTGAATGTGGTCGCCGTTCCGAAATCGACGACGATCATGGGCTTTCCGCAGCCGTATTTCCTCAGCGCGGAGACGTTGTTGACGACGCGGTCCGCCCCCACTTCGTGCGCATTGTCCACGCGGATCTTCAATCCCGTTTTCAGCCCGGGTGCGATCTGCAAAGGCACGATATTGAAGTAGACGCGGAGCATATGTTCGACGGTATAGTCAAGCGAGGGGACGACGGAAGAAAAGATCCCGCCCTTGATCTCGGAAGGCGCGATATGATTGACGGAGAGCATATCGACGATCTGCGCGCCGTACTCATCCGACGTTCGTTTGAGATCGGTGGACACGCGGAAAGAAACCCTGAGCGAGTCCCCGTCGAAAACGGCGTACTTGATATTGGAATTCCCTACGTCAATGCAAAGGATCATGCTTTCCTCTTCTTTTTTACAAAACGTTTTTCGACGACGCGGATCACCGTGGAAAGCGCCGGCGCGAGCACCAGATTGATGGCAAACTCAATAAAAAAGTTATAGCCCACAAACCCGAGCACAATGATGGCGGCACCCGAGGTATAGTTGAAGACCTCCGACGACGCCTCGAACACCGCACCGCTGATGCAGAGAAGCCCGAGAATAAACAAACCTGTGTTGACGACCGGAGCGGCGGCGGCAGCGGTAAAGACAGCCGCCTTCTGATTTTTATTCCTGATCAGCCGGTATAACAGCCCGCTCACAAGGCCCGCAGCCGTCGTTTTGACCAGACAGACGAGTGCGATCACGACGGGATGCACGTTGAACAGCGCCAAAAAGATGGCTCCCTGCGCACCGAGGACGACCATGACGAGAATGATAACGCCCGCCACAAGCCCCAGAAGCGCGCCCGCGACGGGACCGAGCAGGATCGCGCCGAGCACGATGGGCACAAGCGAAAAATTGAGCGTCGCGCCGCCTGCGCCGACGGGGATCGCGCTTCCCCAAAGGAGAAGGACAATGTCAAGCGCCGTCAGAATGCCGAAATAGGCGATCGTTCTTGCGTCGAAAAAATTCTTGCGCGGCTTCTGAGGCGCGGAAGGTTCCCGCAGCGTTTCTTCCGGTGCAGTTTCCGGCACGGGGGACTGTTGATATTCCATTGTTACCTCCATCGGATCCGCATGGGTATCCGTAGAAAAAATGTATTTCAGACGCGCCGAAACGGATACCGCCGCAAAGCGTACGGTTCTGCCATAAGGCGCAGTCCATGTATAATTATACCAAACGGAACCGTCTTTTGCAACTAAATGGCGCGCTTTTCCGAGGAAATCCTGCCGATTTTCCTGCAAAAACACCTTTCCGGCACTGCCCGCCGGAAAGAAAACGCAAACAAACGGAACCTTTCGCGCGCGCCGCGCGTAAGATGTATTGAAGGACCGCAGAACGACGAAATTACATACTCTGCGGCACTCGTTCCCGCGGGATCCGCCCGCGCGGAACAAAGGTTAAGGAGGAAATACTATGAATTGCTGTTCCTGCGGCAACAACTACCTTTGGATTCTCATTATCCTTGTTATTTTGGGAACGTGCGGAAACGTCTTTTCGTCCAGTGCGTTCCGCGGATGCGGCTGGCCCCTTCTCGCTGCGCTCGCCTACTGCATGTGCAAAAACGGCACTTTGCAGGACCTTGTAAACAGAATGTGCGGCGGAAGCGACTGCGGCTGCGGCTGCAACTAAGCGAGGATCTTCTCATCCGATCGCGCAGAGGAATGCCGCGCGGCTGAGCCGCGCAAACAAAACGCCCGTCCGTAACCCGGACGGGCGTTTTACAAATTGTTCTCTTTCAAAGCCGGTTCCGCCGCGCATAGTCGAGAAGCGCCACGATCGTTTTCGCATCTTTCAGGCGTCCGTCCGCAATCATTCCGAGCGCCGTTTCCACGGGGAGATATTCCACGTTGAGAAACTCCCCTTCGTCGAGATGCTGACTGCCCGCCGAGACGTTCTCCGCCTCGTAGATGTAGATCTTCTCGTTGGTATAGCCGGGCGTCGGATAGAGCGTAAACCGATGGACAAGCCGTTCGGCACGCAGCCCCGTCTCCTCTTCCAGCTCCCGTCCCGCGGCGAGCATGGGATCTTCGCCTGCATTCAGCTTGCCTGCCGGTATCTCATAGATCGCCTCGCCGTAGGCATAGCGGAACTGCCTGACGAGCGCAACGCTTCCTTCCCGCACGCACAGGACCGCGGCGCCGCCCGAATGTTCGATGACTTCCCGCTTGCAGGGGCGTCCGTCCGGCAAAACCGCGTCGTCGCACCGAAGATCAACGATCTTCCCGCGGTAGATATAGTTTTTTGCAACCGTTTTCTCTTCCAGATCCATCATACGACCTCCCGTCCGATGCACATTGCGCATCCGGACCGCTTAAAGCTGCGCCGTGAGCGCAAAAAACGCCGCGCTTTCGGCACCTTCGGCGCCGATATAGCGGAGAAAATACCGATAGCCGCAGAGCAGCGCGCCGATCTCCGTCACATCCCGTCTGCCTGCGGCGGCGGCAAGCTCGCCGAAGATCTGTTCCGCTGCCGTACGCTCCTCGTCGCGCAATTCGCGGGAGAGGATACGGTTGCGCTCCACGGGAACCGCCGCCGCAAACTGCGCGAGCGCATCTTCCCGCTTTTTGCGCTGGATCGCAAGCTGTCCGCGTCTGCCGCATTCGGGGAAACATTCCTTGACAATATCGCGGAACGGACGGATCATACGCTCGGCAAACACCGAATAGCTCGCCGTATAGCTGCCGTCCACATAAAAATAACGGAGCAGAAAATCGTTGAGGTGCAGCGTGCCGGCGTCGAGTTCGACGAACAGACAGAACACAAACGCCAGGATCTCCTGCCGCTCGGAAGGCAGATAAGCGGCAACGCGGCCTGCGCCGCGCTCGGCAGGCGTGCGCAAAAACGCGCGCTTTGCCGCGGGATAATCGTAGCCGTCGGTGACGGCGGCAAAAAGATTGGTCAGTTCCCTGCTCCCCGCAATGCCTTTGAGCGCCTCCGAGATCTTGATATCCGCATTCAGATACGAACCTGTGACCAGCTCGTCGCATACCGATAAAAACCTTTGGATCTTTTCGATTTTCTCTTCCATGCTTTTCCGCGGGAATTCCGCCATTCCCCCCTTCATTCCGTTTCTCTGCTTATTATATCACATTGCAAAAAAATATGAAAGAATTTTTCCCAAATATCTTGATTTTATTCCGATTTTTATGTATAATGTAAAAAATGATTGTATTGGAGGAATAATGATATGAAATCTATGACGATCTCTCTGGAAATGGCACAGCGCGTGAAGGATTTTGTTGCGATCACGCAGAACTGCGATTGCGAGATCCTGCTCAAGAGCGGCAAGTATGTCGTCGACGCAAAGTCCATTCTCGGGATCTTCAGCCTTGATCTTTCCAAGCCGCTTACCGTGGAGATCTACAGCGACGACTGCGAGGAGATCCTCGAGAAGCTTGCAAAGTTTGCAAAGTAACATTTTCGGGTTCTGACAGAAAAGCCGCTTGACCCTGTTGAGCGGCTTATTTGTAATTCCCGCAGAAATTGGAAAGCCACCAAAGAATAAGGACGGAGCCGCCATGCAGGTAAGAGGAGAAACCTCGGTAAACAAGTTAATCCTTCTCTTCGTCTTCGATAAAATGGAGAGTCCTCTTTCCGAGCGTACACTCGTGGATATGTGTACGTTGTCCAACGATTGGCTCAATTACATGGACTGCATCGTACTCATCCATAAACTCAAAAAAGACGGCTTCATCTGCGAGATCCCGGGGGCGGACGATCCCCTCTACACCATCACGACCGAGGGAAGAGAGGCGCTCGCAAATTATTACATCAGCATTCCGAAAAGCTCGCGCGAGGAGATCTCGCGCTTCGTAAAAAACAACGGTACAAAGTTCCGTAACCGCCAGGAGTGCAAATCGGACTACTACCAGAACAAAGACGGTACATACACCGTTTTTTTGAAGATCCTTGCCCCCGTCCAGCCCATGCTGGAGCTGAAATTTGTCGTTCCGGATAAGAAGACGGCAAATACCATTTATAAAAAATGGGAAGACAAGGCTTCCGAGCTTTATTCCGTCGTCTACGATACGCTTGTGGACTGACATACATACGAAGAGGTAAAAATATGGTCACCTATTCTACAAAAGGAACTTGCTCCAAGCAGATCATTTTCGATCTCGACGAGGAGAACAAAATTCATAATGTAAAATTCATCGGCGGATGCAGCGGCAATCTGCAGGGGATCAGCCGCCTTGTGGAAGGGAAAACGCCCGACGAGATCGTTCCCCTCCTCAAAGGGATCCGCTGCCGCCAGAATACTTCCTGCCCCGATCAGCTCGCGACCGCGCTCGAACCTTATCTGACGGGAGCGAAGAAAAAGACGGATGCAAAAGCATAGATCTTTGACATGAACAGGACCCCGCGGGTATGCCGCGGGGTCCTTTTTGTATGCTCCCGCTCCGCGGGACGCATCTTATACTTTAAAATGTCTCTGCTCGGTACTGAGAACTGCAATGGAAAACTTCTCGCAGAGTTTCAGGGTCTTGCTGTCGGGCGTACCCGTCTGCACCACGGCGGTAATGCCTGCTTCGCGGCACTCCTCCACCGTTTCCGCATTGAGCAGCGTCGCGTCCGAGGCAATGACCGCGCCTTTTGCCTTCTCTCCCGCCAGCGAAAGCGCGAAGCGGAAAGCGAGCATACGATTGGTCTGCCCCGTTCCGATCCCGCACGTTTCGTTCTGCGTGCCGACGACGACCGCGCTCGAATGCGCGTGCTTGACGACCTTGTAATTGAATACGAGCGCCGCCATCTCCTCCTCGGAAGGTTTGCGCGCCGAAACGCATACGGCATTCTCCAGGAGAGACGTATCATACGTCTGCACGAGCAGTCCGCCGTAAATTTTGGTCATATCGAAGGTCGAGAACTGCATCTTGCTGCGGATATCGGGCATTTCCACCAGAATGACCGCCTTATTGAAGCGCAGTTCCCCCATCGCCTCGCGCGTAAATCCGACGGCAACGACCGCTTCTATCCCCATATCGCGGATACGGGAAGCGATCCGCGCGTCTACGATCCCGTTCATGGCAAGGATCCCGCCGCGGAACTTCAGCGGATCTGCCTGCGCCGCCCGTTCAAACGCTTCATAGAGATTGCTGCCCGTTCCCGCGCTGCAGGGAACGCCGTGTTTGCAGGCGACAACGGTGGGCTCCTCAAACTCTTTGATGAGTTCGAGCGCCGCGTTTGCGTCATTTACATTATTATAGGTAGGATCGGGACCTGCAAGCTGTTTTGCCAGCGCGATGGATCCCTCTTTGAGGATGGGTTCCCGATAGACTGCGGCGCGCTGGTGCGGGTTTTCGCCGTACAGCATGTCCTCCGTTTTCTGATAGGTGATGGTGAGCGTCTTGGGAAAGGCGATCTTGAGCTGATAGGAGAGATACTGTGCAACGAGCGCGTCGTACGACGCCGTATAGGAGAACGCCTTATACATCAGATACTTGCGCTCGTCTTCGGGGATCGCCCCTGCCGCAAGATCGCAGAGAACGCGGTCATAGTCGTCGGGATCGCAGACCGCAACCGTGTGCATGAAGTTGCGCGCGGCGGCGTCGAGCAGCGCAAGCCCCCCGACGTCGATATGCGACGCCGCTTCCTCGAAGGGAAGTCCCGCCTCCATATCTTCCTGAAAAGGATAGAGGTTGATCACGACCAGCTCGATGGGAAAGACCTTGGCTTTGGCGCGCCCGAGCTCCTTGAACTGCACGGGTGTAAGTTCGTTGGCAATGATGCCCGTATAAACGGCGGGATGCATGGCGCGGACCTTGCCGCCGAGCGGCTCGGGATAGCCCGTGAGTTCATGCGCAGAGAGTGCGGCGATGCCTGCCTCGCGCAAAACCTTGCACGTGCCCTCCGTCGCAATGATCTCGTAACCGTATTCGACGAGATACTGGCAGAACTCAACGATCCGCTCCTTGTTGTATACGCTGACGTACGCCCTCTTTTTCGCTTTCATAGTCTTTCCGCCTAAAATTATGATCGCCGCACATACTGTGAGCGATGATCTTACTCTACATTCTTTTGGCGACATACATTGCCGCCGTCAATTTTCTTGCATTCCGTCTCCTGAAGTCTCAGCGGGACGGCGTGGAATCCGGAGAACGGGAAGAAGGCGAAGGCGACGGCAAACTCCTGCTTGCCGCGGCGCTGGGCGGCGCGACCGCAATGTATGCGGCAATGTTCATTCTCAGATACCGCCTGGAAAACTGCCTTCTGATGATCGCGCTTCCCCTTCTCGCCGTGATCAACCTCTATTGCTTTTTTCTCGGATTCCGCTCGATCGCGCTCTTTTTATAAACAGCCGGCAGACCGTCCGCAAGCTTTCTCAAACGCCTGCGTGTTCATCCAGCCATTTGGCAACGCCGTCCTCTTCGCAGTATCCGATGACGCCGGTCGCCTTGGCTTTCAGCCAGTCGTCTGCATTTTTTACGGCATACTTCTCATCGCATACGTCAAACATATCCGAATCGTTGGAACTGTCGCCGAAGCAGACGAGCTTTTCGTAGCCGAAGTGCTCTTTTAAAAAGCGGACCGCATTGGCTTTCGTCGCCTCTTTCGGGGAGATCTCCATCCAGAAATCATTCTGATAGGTCTCCTGATGGAAGATGCAGGTAAACCGTTCGTCCATTTTCAGGATATTCCATGCGTTTTCAAGTTGGTCGCGCGGACCGATACACTTGAAATAGAACACATAGTGGCGCAGCAGGTCTTCATCCGATTGCGCGGGAGAAAGGCGAGGATCGTCCTTCCGACGTTCCAGGTAACGCTTTACGCCGACGTTTTCCTTCCCGATATGCCAGGCGAGATGCTCCCGCGCGTCGTCCGCCCCGAAGACGACGGGATCGATCCCGAACTTCTGAAGCACGGAGAGCACATAGCGCTTTTGCTCTTCGTCAAAGATGATATAGCGCAGCGTCTGACGGGCATTTACATCGTAAATGAGCCCGCCGTTATAAAAGATCGCGGGAAGACAAACGTTGAGACCGCGAAGTGCCCGCAGAGCGCTCCCTACGGAACGCGCCGTTGCATAGGTAAAAGACATTCCCTTTTCGATCAGTTGATTCAGATGTTCCGTACTGTAGGCGGAAACGCGCTCGTGTCGTGTAAGCAAGGTCCCGTCTAGGTCGGACACGAATAAAGTTTTCATAATATTATCCAGATCATCCAATATCTTCTCTCAACAATATTATAGCATAAATCTCCGATGAAGTTTGCAAAAGTGCGCGGAAATTTTGTGAAAGCCGCAAAATGTTCTTTTGTATCAGAAAACGAACGATTATTCTATCCCCTTTCAAAAAGGCTGCCGGACTGCCGGAAAATACGGCGCGTTATGCGGGCAATTTTTCTGAAAAAAAGTTAAAAAATCCCCCGAAAATGATTGACTTCTTCGAAAAACTTTGGTAGAGTATATAAGCGCTGACGAACTGCGGGTGTAGTTCAGTGGTAGAATCCCAGCCTTCCAAGCTGGTCGCGTGGGTTCAATTCCCATCACCCGCTCCATTTTCGCAATGAGCAAGTG